>JBFJTO010000055.1:0-8005 GCA_041625295.1 Acidimicrobiia bacterium
CTGAGCCGGTGGTAAAATCATCTACGCCAGGGTTAGGAGAAGCGATTGTTTGAGCGCTTTACGGATCGGGCCCGGCGGGTCGTAGTACTGGCCCAAGAAGAAGCCCGATTCCTCAATCACAACTACATCGGGACCGAGCACATCCTTCTCGGGTTGCTCAACGAGGGCGAGGGAATTGCCGCGCAAGCCCTCGAGAGTCTCGACATCGATCTCGCATCGGTCCGGGACGAAGTCGTCAAGATCATCGGTCAGGGCCAGCAGTCCCCGTCGGGCCACATCCCATTCACCCCGCGTGCCAAGAAGGTCCTCGAGCTCTCCCTACGCGAAGCTCTCCAATTGGGTCACAACTACATAGGGACCGAGCACATCCTCCTCGGTCTGATCAGGGAGGGTGAAGGCGTCGCCGCTCAGGTGCTCCAGCAACTCGGCGCCGAGCTGCAGAAAGTTCGCCAGACGGTCATTCAGCTCCTCTCCGGCCCCGGAGGCTCCGAGGAGCAACAGCCCAAGGCCGCCGGAACCGGAGGTCGGGAGAGCGCGGCCAGCGGATCGACCGTTCTCGACCAATTCGGCCGGAATCTCACCCAGTCGGCCCGGGAAGGGGCGCTCGATCCGGTCATCGGCCGCACCCGGGAGATCGAGCGGGTCATGCAGATCCTCTCCCGCCGGACCAAGAACAACCCTGTTCTCATCGGAGAGCCCGGCGTGGGCAAGACCGCCATCGTCGAGGGTCTCGCCCAACGGATCGTGGCCGGCGAAGTGCCGGAGAACCTCGATGCGAAGAATCTCTACACCCTGGATCTCGGCGCCCTGGTGGCCGGGTCCCGGTATCGCGGGGACTTCGAGGAGCGCCTCAAGAAGGTCCTCAAAGAGATCAAGACCCGCGGCGACATCATCATTTTCATCGACGAAATCCACACTCTCGTGGGGGCCGGTGCCGCCGAGGGTGCCATCGACGCCGCTTCCATCCTCAAGCCCATGCTGGCCAGGGGGGAGTTGCAGACAATCGGTGCCACCACGCTCGAGGAGTACCGGAAGCACCTCGAAAAGGACTCTGCGCTCGAGCGGCGCTTCCAACCGGTCAAGGTCGAAGAGCCCTCTGTGGCCGACACGATCCTCATCCTCCAGGGTTTGAAAGATCGCTACGAGACTCATCACACGGTGCGGTTCACCGATGCTGCCATCGTCTCTGCCGCCAACCTCGCCGATCGCTACCTCTCCGACAGGTTCCTGCCTGACAAGGCCATCGACTTGATCGACGAGGCGGGCAGCCGGATGCGCATCAACCGGAGCGGATCTAACGCCGAATTCGTCGAGATCGACGGAAAGTTGACCGACATCCGCAAGCAGAAGGCAGATGCCGTTCAGGCGCAGCAGTTCGAGCGCGCCGCCCAACTCCGGGACTCGGAGCGCACCCTCATAGGTGAGCGGAAGACCATCGAGCGCCGCCTATCCGAAGATGGAGCCGACGTCGGGTGGGTGATCGACGAGGAGGAGATCGCCGAGGTCCTTGGCCAGTGGACGGGGA
The DNA here is from genome assembly GCA_041625295.1 of Acidimicrobiia bacterium. Lineage (GTDB taxonomy): Bacteria > Actinomycetota > Acidimicrobiia > Spongiisociales > ZC4RG35 > JBFGRR01. The sequence continues at coordinate 1,526 of JBFJTO010000055.1, forward strand.
TTCCCGTGCACCGGCTCACCGAGGAGGAGACCGCGCGTCTGGTTCGCATGGAGGACGAGCTCCACAAGCGGATCGTCGGCCAGCACGATGCCATCGTCGCAGTTTCCAAGGCGATCCGGCGTACCCGCGCCGGTCTCAAGGATCCCAAACGGCCATCGGGGTCGTTCATCTTCCTGGGTCCTTCGGGTGTGGGAAAGACCGAGTCGGCGAAGGCCCTCGCCGAGTTCTTGTTCGGCGACGAGGATGCTCTCATCCAACTCGACATGTCCGAGTACATGGAGAAGCACACTGTCAGCCGTCTGGTCGGCTCACCACCCGGATATGTCGGATACGACGAGGGTGGCCAGCTGACCGAGGCCGTGCGCCGCAAGCCATTCTCGGTGGTCCTCTTCGACGAAATCGAAAAGGCCCATCCCGATGTGTTCAACACCTTGCTCCAGATTCTCGAAGACGGCCGTTTGACCGATGCTCAGGGCCGAACCGTGGACTTCAAGAACACGGTCATCATCATGACCTCCAATCTGGGCACCCGGGACCTCCGCAAGTCTTCGATCGGCTTTCACCAGGAAGACGCCCGCGCCTCCTACGAGAGGATGCGTGAAAAGGTCCATGATGAGCTCAAGCGTCACTTCCGACCCGAATTCTTGAACCGCATCGACGAGGTGATCGTCTTTCACGAGCTCTCTCTGGACGAGGTCAAAGAGATCGTCGATCTCATGCTGGTCAGGGTGCGCGAGCAACTCTCGGCCCGGGGTCTCGACCTGGTTCTCACCGACGACGCCAAGGGTTACCTTGGCCTGAAGGGTTACGACCCCGAGCTGGGTGCGCGGCCGCTGCGACGGTCGATTCAGCGCCTGCTGGAAGACCACCTGTCGGAGAAGGTCCTGCTCGGCGAGTTCAAGACCGGTTCCACGGTTCTCGTCAGCGTCAACGAAGAGGACGACGAACTCTCCTTCGAGGAGATCGCTGCTCCCGACCGTCCTTCGGTGGAGCTGGCGGAGTCCAACGACTAGAGACCGGTTCTCTTTCTCCCCTCGCGAGGCCCCAAAGGGGCCGAGCGTCTACGCCGTCCCAGCCGACCGAAGGTCGGGAGGTAGGAGGGGGTTCGTTTTGTCCTCCACGAAGTGGAGGAAGGGGCCCCCAACCGCAGGTTGGGGTAGGAGGGCAAGCCCCCACCCGCCTTCGCCGTACTCTCCCCAAACTCGCTTCGCCCGAGGGGGAGAGATAGCTCAGTACTTCTGGGTCACCGTGCGGTGGTGCTCACCCATCTCGGCCGCAGATGGCCCCAGCACGGATTCCCACCACAGGTAGTAATCGAGTTGCGGTGTCGTCACGGCTTTGCCCAGGTCGGTGAGCCCCTCGCGCAGCTTCTCGGCAGCGAAGATGGTCGCCCAGCGGATCGCGTGCTCCCATTGTGAGTTCTCGGCGATCAACTCCCGACGGTCGACGGTGTCTGCCAGTTCCGGGTCGTAGACCAGGACGCCCGCATGGCGGAGGTGGCGCGGCAGCATGTAGTCGGGGTAGACGGGAAACCGTTCCAGACCGGTGACGGGAACCGGTGATCGGGCCGCCATCATCGCAACCGCGAGGTGGGCGAGCTTGTCGAAGGGGAGCACTCCCTCAGGGCTCTCGGGCCGATCGAAGAACCCCGGAACCGTGGCGATGAGTATCTCGGCGATCTCGGAAGCCTCGAATCCTGCTTCTTCCAGGAGGTTGACGGCGGACCCGTCCCAGTGGGTCTCCAGTGCTTCAATGGCGGCGATGAGAGCCTGACCCCGTTCTGGGAGCATCTGGAGCGTCCCGACGCCTTCGAAGAAGAGTTCCGGCCGGGGTATGGCGTCGAGGTTGATCCTCTCGGGGAAGAACCGGGTGAAGCATGCCCAGATCCCCGGGGCGTCCTCCAGCCAGTCATCGCCGAGACGGGTTCGCCACATCTGTTCGTCTGTCGGCGGCCATAGACACCAGACCACCGACGTCCCCGCGATGCAGAAATCCAGCCAGGACCGACCCTGCCAGGGTGGCACACCGGGATATTCGAAGTTCGGCGATGCGAACCGGTGACCGCGCAACCTCCGCGCCATGAGACCCAACGCATCTTGGCCCACAGACACTCCCCAGGCGCGCGGTGGTGGTGTCAGCTTCAGGTCTTTGAAGTGCTTGGGTGCCATCGAGTGGCTATTCTGGCGCACCGCCGGGCGGGATCTCCGTTCGGGTCCAGATAAATCGTGGAGGAAATGTGAAGCGCACTACGACCATGGTCGCGCTGCTCGCCGTTTTCGCTTTTGTTCTCGCCGCCTGCGGCGGGACCGCGAGCGATGAGGGCGCCGGCACACCAATAGGCCTCGTATTCGACATCGGTGGCCGTGGCGACCAGTCGTTCAACGACTCGGCTGCAGTCGGCCTCGACAAGGCCGTTACGGATCTTGGTATCAAGGCCTCCGAGGCCTCGGCAAACCAGGACGGCTCCAACCGTGAAGAACTCTTGAATCTTCAGGCTGACACTGCCGATCTTGTCATCGGGGTTGGATTCTTGTTCGGCGAGCCGATGCTGAACGCGGCAACCGCAAACCCGGACACGAACTTCGGAATCGTCGATGGATTCATCGAGAACGCTCCCGCGAATGTCTCAATGCTCCTCTTCGCCGAAGAGCAGGGATCATTCCTGGTTGGTGCCGCGGCAGCGCTGAAGTCCCAGACCGGCACCATCGGATTCATCGGTGGCGTCGAGATGGACCTCATCAAGAAGTTCGAAGCCGGTTACATCGCCGGTGCCAAGGCTGTGAACCCGGATATCAACATCCTTTCGCAGTACGTGAGCCAGCCGCCCGACTTCGCAGGCTTCAATGACCCGGCTTCCGGCAAGGTCATCGCCCAGTCGATGTTCGAGAGTGGCGCCGACATCGTCTACCACGCCGCCGGTGGCACAGGGGCCGGTCTGTTCCAGGCCGCCAAGGAGTACTCGGACTCGATGGGTACCAAGGTTTGGGCCATCGGTGTCGACTCCGACCAGTACAAGACGGCCGGCGACGATGTGAAGGACTACATCCTCACCTCGATGCTCAAGCGGGTCGATGTGTCGGTGTTCAAGACCATCGAGGACCAGGTCAATGGCACCTTCGCCGGTGGCGTGCGTGTCTTCGACCTGAGCGTCGACGGCGTCGGCTACTCCACCAGCGGTGGATTCGTCGATGACATCGTGCCCCAGTTGGAGCAGTTCAAGGCCAAGATCATCAGCGGCGAGATCGTCGTTCCGACGACGCCCTGACGCGAGGCAAATCTCAATAGCTAGAGTCGAGGGGCCCGGTCAACCGGGTCCCTCTTCTTTTGGAAAGAAAGGCAGCGGTGTCGGGTCTCGCGGTCGAACTGAGTGGCATCACCAAGCGGTTTCCGGGTGTCGTGGCCAACGACAACGTGAACCTCGCCGTCGAAACCGGTGAGATACACGCCGTTTGTGGGGAGAACGGTGCCGGCAAGTCGACGTTGATGAAGATCCTCTACGGCATGCAACCTGCCGACGAGGGGACCATGGTCGTCAATGGCCGCGAGGTGCACTTCCAATCCCCAAAGGACGCCATCAATGCCGGCATCGGGATGGTTCACCAGCACTTCATGCTCGCCGACAACCTGACGGTCCTCGAGAACGTGATTCTGGGCGCCGAGCCGGTGGTCAGTGGGGGCCGGATCGACTTCGAGGAGGCCCGGAGGCACATCGAAGAAGTGGGTAGCGCCTACGGCCTGGCTCTGGATCCCGACGACCTGGCCGAGACTCTCGAGGTTGGCGAGCGGCAGCGTGTCGAGATCATCAAGGTTCTATTCCGGGGCGCCAAGATTCTGATTCTCGATGAGCCCACCGCCGTTCTCGTTCCCCAGGAGGTCGAGGAGCTCTTCCGGAATCTCCGCGGGCTCAAGGACGAGGGTCACACGATCCTCTTCATCGACCACAAACTCGACGAGGTCCTCGAGATCGCCGACACGATCACGGTGCTTCGCAGGGGACGTACGGTCGCCACGGTGAAACCGGAAGACGTCACGGCCCACGACCTCGCCGAGCTGATGGTGGGGGCCGAGTTGCCAGTCCCTGAGACGCGGGAATCCACGGTGACCGACCGGGTAGTGATCGAGGTCAAGGATCTTGCTGCCAGCGACGCCGAGGGCACTCCCATGCTCAAGGGGGTGACTCTCGAGGTGCACGAAGGCGAGATCCTCGGAGTTGCCGGAGTGGAAGGGAACGGACAAGGCGAGCTCGTGGAGGCAATCCTCGGCATCAGGAAGCTCGATCGGGGCTCCATCTTTCTCAAGGGTGAGAACATCACGTCCTGGTCGGTGCGCAGGCGACGCGAAGCGGGTTTTGGTTATATCCCCGAAGACCGCCATCGGCGCGGGCTTCTGTTGCCTGCACCCGTGTGGGAGAACAACATGCTGGGGTGGCAGAGCATGCCTCCCTTCGTCAAGCGGGGCTTCTGGATCGACAAACAGGCAGCCCGTGAGCATGCTCAGAAGGTCATCGAACAATTCGACGTCCGGACTCCATCGGTTGACGTGCCGGTTCACGCCCTCTCGGGCGGCAACCAGCAGAAGCTGATCGTGGGACGCGAGATGTCGGCGCCGCTCACCACGTTGATCGCCGCCCATCCCACCAGGGGTATCGATGTCGGTGCCCAAGCCGCGGTGTGGGAGGAACTTCGTCGTGCCCGGTCAAATGGTCTTGCGGTTCTGTTGATCTCAGCGGATCTGGAGGAGTTGATCGGGCTTTCTGACCGCCTGGTGGTGATGCTCCGAGGCGAGATCGTCGCCGAGTTGGATCCTTCCGCCATCACTGCCCGCGACCTGGGAGCACACATGACCGGCGCCGTCGAGAGGGCCAGCTGATGGCGAAGCGGATCTGGGGGGTTCTGGCACCCCCTTTGGCTGCCGTGGTGCTCGCCTTAGCGATCTCATCGGTCGTCCTTCTCATCAGTGGCTCCAATCCGCTGACTGCATTCGCCAACGTTTGGGAGTTTGGGACCCGACTCGAAACGCTCATCGAAGCCCTGAATCGGGCTACACCTCTCTACATCTCCGGCATCGCGGTCGCGATAGGTTTCCGGATGAACCTCTTCAACATCGGCGTCGAGGGGCAATACGTCCTGGCGGCGTTCCTTGCGGCCGCTGTGGGGGCCCAGATAAGCCTTCCCCCGGTTCTTCACGTCACCGTGATCATTCTCACCGCCATGGCCGTCGGCGCGTTCTGGGGTGGTTTGGCGGGCTATATGAAGGTCAAGCGGAACGTCCACGAGGTGATCTCGACGATCATGCTCAACGTGATCGCGGTCGCGGGGATCGTCTCTTTCCTGTTGGCCCGTTGGGACGTGCCCGACCCATCTCTCGACACGAAGCTGAAGGCGATTCCAGAGAGCGGTTGGGTTCCCGGACTCAATGGCTTTGTCGAACTGTTCACGCGTGACATCAAACGGGTGGAACTTTGGGGTTTCATCCTCGTGGCGATCGCCGTCGGAATCGGATATCACTATCTGATCAACAAGACCCGGCTCGGATTCGATCTGCGGGCAACGGGAGCCAACCCGTTGGCGGCCGAAGCCAGCGGTGTCCCGGCCAAGCGAACGATCGTGATCGCCATGGCGCTGTCGGGAGCAGTTGCGGGTCTGGTCGGGCTGTCAGAGTTGTTGGGTGCCTCGCATGCCTACAACCTCAGGTTCACGCAGGGTCTCGGGTTCGCCGGAATCGCCGTGGCGCTGCTGGGCAGAAACCATGCCGTTGGCGTTGCCCTCGCCGCCTTCCTGTTCGGTTGGCTCGACCGGGCTTCCGGGGTTCTCGAGGTGCGCGGCGATGCTCCCCGGGAGATCGTCACGATCATGCAGGGAGTCATCATCCTTGCTGCCGTCATCGCCTACGCCGTCTTCGAGAGGCGTCGCAAGATCGAAGAGGCCCGCGATGCGGCTGCACAGACCGAACTCGAGGTTCGGGCATCATGACGTTCCTGTCCACGCTCGAAGACACTGCCACCCGTATCGACCGCAAGACCCGGGTGTTGCTCTTCGGTCTGGTCGGCTTGGCAGTCATCTCATTCACGCAGATGTTTGTGCGTTTCCCGACGTCCGACCTCACGTCGAGCGGAACCTGGTCGATCGCCCTGGCGTGGTCGGTTCCCATCTTCATGGCCGGACTTGGCGGGATCTTCTCAGAACGCGCCGGGATCGTGAACATCGGTCTCGAAGGGATGATGGTCCTCGGTACCTGGTTCGGCGCGTTCGGAACCATGATTCTCGGTCCGTGGTGGGGCATGGCACTAGCAGGCATCGCCGGCGGCGTGGGTGGGCTGATCCTGGCGGTGGCGACTGTCAGTTTCCGCGTCGATCACATCATCGCGGGTGTAGCTATCAACCTGATGGCGCCGGGCGTCACACGGTTTCTTGCGGACATCAACTTCAACGATCGAGGTGGATCCATCACCCAGTCCCCGACCATCCGGGGCGTCGAGAC
>JBFJTO010000056.1:0-7972 GCA_041625295.1 Acidimicrobiia bacterium
CAGTGTTCTCGCGCAAAGGCGGGGGTATGAATTCCAGACCCAACGCCTCGTAGACGTCGGCTTCGGTCGCCGCGGCGACAACCTCGTCACCTTCGAATAGCCCGTACTCGTTGAGAAGTTGCCCTCGCGAGATCGCCCGATGTCGGAGGGCGACATTGTGAGACTTGGAACCCGTGAAGTAGAGGATGGCTGCGCCGAATTGGGAGGGAGCCACGGCACGGACATCGACCTGGAGACCCGAAGCAGTGATGATCGACGTCTTGGTGCCACCGCTTCCCACCACCTCGAGGGCACCCTCGTACCCCGCCACGAAATCCATGACCGGCGATGGGTCGTCGCTTGCAACCGTGACATCGAGGTCTCCGATCGTCTCGGAGAACCTTCGAAGACTCCCGCAGTACTGCACCGCAACCACACCCGGCAACGCCGCAAGTTGACTGGTGAGCTTCCTGGCAAGGGGCAGAACCTCACCGATCGGGGTGCGACGATCCTTCCCGCCAAGGCCGAGCCGCTCGATGGCTCGGCCTATCTTCGCCTCGCTGGTGGCGCCCATCCCGGGAAGCTCCCGCAGCTGCTCGAGCGCGATGGCCCGGTTCAGATCGTCGAGGTTCTCGACGCCGAGCTCGCGTCTGATGAGATTGAGAGTCTTGGGGCCGAGACCGGGAATCCTGGCGAGTTCGACAAAGGGGCGCGGGAAGCGGGCCCGCAACTCATCGAGACGGGGGGAGGTGCCCGTATCGAGAATCTCGCGAATCTTCTCTGCGATCGATCGGCCCACCCCTTTGATGGCCGTGAGCTGGGACACCGTCATGGCCTCCACGGGATCGGGACAGGACTCGACTCCCAGAGCGGCATTCTCGTACGCCCTGACCTTGAAGGACTGAGGAGACTCCTCGTCCAGGGTCGTGAGCTTGGCCAGTTCGCGCAGGAACTCGACGACGTCTCGATTCGAAAGCATCGGCGCCACGGTATCGCCACAAATCCGGCCTGTGGTTAACTTCACATTGGGAATGACATCACCTGAAAAACAACCGGGCTGGCGTGTCGAGGGCGTCAAGGACAAGAAGGGCGACAAGCCTCGCACCCTGGGTCTGCCACCAGGACGCCGCTGGATCTGGATCATGCTGGCGATGCTCCTGGCCGGGAACTTGATCATCTCCAACGCCTTGCTGCGACCCGACCCGCGGATCCGAATCAGCTACACGGCTTTTCTGTCCGAACTGGATGCCCAGAACATCAAAGCGGTGAGCTCCACCGGCGAAACCATCCAGGCCACACTCAAGACCGAGATAACCGACCCTTCCAACGATCAGGTCAACTCGATTCTCGTCGAGACGGTCCGACCCACGTTTGCCGAGGACGACGTTTTCAAGCAGTTGATCGCCCAGGGCGTCGACGTCAATGCCCAAGACCCCGACGCGCCCACGCCGATCTGGCAGCAGCTTCTGTTTGGCCTGGGGCCGTGGCTCATTTTCGTGTGGATCATCTTCGCGATGTACAGGCGAGCCGGATCGGCGCTTGGGGGAATAGGGGGCCTGGGCCGGAGCCGGGCACGCCGCTACGAGGTGTCCGAGCAACGCACCAGCTTTGCCGATGTCGCCGGGATCGAAGATGCCGAGGATGAACTGATCGAAATCGTCGACTTCCTGAAGAACCCGGAGAAATACACCCGCCTGGGAGGGAGGATTCCCAAAGGGGTGCTGCTCTCGGGCCAGCCCGGCACCGGCAAGACCCTGCTTGCCCGCGCCGTTGCCGGCGAGGCCAACGTTCCCTTCTTTTCGATGTCGGCATCCGAGTTCGTGGAGATGGTGGTCGGTGTGGGTGCCAGCCGGGTCCGCGACCTGTTCAACCAGGCAAAGGATGTCGCTCCGGCAATCGTCTTCATCGACGAACTCGATGCCATCGGTCGTTCCCGCGGTGGCGGGATGAGCTTTGGAGGACACGACGAGAGGGAACAGACGCTCAACCAGATTCTCACCGAGATGGATGGCTTCACGGGATCGGAAGGCGTGATCGTGATCGCCGCAACCAACCGTCCCGAAGTGCTCGATTCGGCGTTGCTCCGTCCAGGTCGTTTCGATCGCCAGGTCCCCGTGAGTCCCCCCGACCAGAGAGGGCGCAAGGCGATTCTCGAGGTTCACACCCGCAAGGTGACTCTCGGAGACGACGTGGATCTCGGGGCGATTGCATCCTCGACTCCGGGGATGGTGGGGGCCGACCTGGCCAACCTCGTCAATGAGGCTGCTCTCATGGCGGCGCGCCGCGAGCACGACGAGGTTCACACCAATGACTTCACAGACGCTCTCGAGAAGATCATCCTGGGCACCGAGCGCAGGATCATGATGAGCGTCGCCGAGAAAGAGCGGACCGCCTACCACGAGTCGGGTCATGCCCTTCTAGGGATGCTGCAGGAGGGTGCCGATCCGGTCCGCAAGATATCGATCATCCCCCGTGGCAGAGCTCTCGGGGTCACATTTCAGGCTCCCGACGCCGACCGCTACTCGTACGGCATCGATTACCTGCAAGGTCGCATCATCGGCATGTTGGGAGGACGGGCCGCCGAAGAGGTCGTTTACGGCACGGTATCCACCGGGGCCGAGAGCGACATGGTTCAGGCCACCGCGCTAGCGAGGAACATGGTTGGTCGCTGGGGGATGTCGGATCAGATCGGACCCGTGACGGTCTTTGACGAACGCTCGGTGGACGCCTTTGGCCGCCCTCAGGTTTCCGAGAAGACCCTCGAACTCGTCGATGCCGAGGTGCGCAACATCATCGAGGCGTGCTACCAGAAGGCTGTAGCCACGCTTCTCGAAGAACGCGATCGGCTCGAGAACCTGACCGAGGCCTTGCTCGACAAAGAGACTCTCGAGGAGGCCGAGGCCTACCAGGTCGCCGGCATCACCCGCGACTGACACAGATCGTTTGCAGCAGAACAACTCCTCTGCCTAGAGTCTTGGTCATATGGTTAAACCAACCGACCAAGAGAACCCGCGCCGGGAACGCATACTCGAGGCGGCCGGGGAGCTGATCGGCGAAGTCGGATGGGCCAATGTCACCACGCGTCAGATCTCACAGAGGGCCGGGGTCAACAACGCACTCGTCCATTACTACTTCGGAACCAAGAGCGACTTGCTGCTCGAGGCCGCCTCGGCCGTGTTCGAAGCCGAAATCGCGGCCACGCTGATCGACCCAGCAGGCAGCATCGGCGACGCCCTCAAAAGCGTTTTCTCATGGCTGCGGTCCCTCGACACCCACTCGCCCGCAATGTTGATCACCATGGAGGCCGCCCACCAAGCAGTGCGGGACGAAGAAGTCGCGGCCTGGATCCGGGGGGTGTGGAAGCCCTACCTCCAAATGTTCGAGTCGCTGATCGTCGCCGGTATGGACAGCGGCGAACTGGCCGCCGACATCGATCCCGCCGCTCTAGCCGTGACACTCGGGGCGCTGGTCGACGGTCTCTTCATCTACCGCCTGGTTGGTCTCGAATTCGACGTGGAGAAAACGGTGGGTGCCATCGAGTCACTCATCGACACTTTGACGAAAGGTACGAAGTGAAGGCAATCGAATTGCATGGAGTCTCGAAGAAGTTCGGCGAGGGATCGACCGCAGTGCACGCCCTCAAGAACGTAGATCTCGACTTTCCGAGTGGGGAGTTGGTGGTGGTTCTCGGCCCCAGCGGGTCGGGAAAGACCACGCTTCTCAACCTGGTGGGAGGTATCGAGAACCCCAGTTCGGGCAGCCTCGTCGTCGATGGTGTCGAGTTGGGATCGATGGGGGAAGAAGAGCTGACCGCGTTCCGACGCTCGCATGTCGGCTTCGTGTTCCAGTTCTTCAACCTCATTCCCACGCTGACCGCGCTCGAAAACGTGCAGTTGATGGCCGAACTCGTGGGCAGAAACCACCATGAGAGCCTCGATGCGCTGACAGCGGTAGGTCTCAAAGACAGGGCCGATCACTTCCCCGGGATGCTCTCGGGCGGCGAGCAGCAGAGAGTTGCCATCGCCCGGGCTCTCGTCAAGGAACCCCCGATCCTCCTCGTCGACGAGCCCACCGGATCGCTCGACCTCGAGACCGGCAGACAGGTCCTCGCAGAACTGCGCGCCGTCACCGACAAGGACCATCGGACCGTGGTCTTGGTCACCCACAATGCCGCCATCGGGAACATGGGTGATCGAGTGATCCGTCTCCACTCAGGTGAAATCGACTCGATCACCACCAACGACCGACCGATATCACCCGACGAGGTGGAATGGTGAGCATTCTCGATCGCAAGGTCCGCCGAGATCTGAAGGCACGCCGTAGCCAATTCCTTGCCGTTGTAGTCACAATCATTCTGGGAATCGCCCTCTTTGGCGGCTCATACGACGCCTACCTGAACCTCACCGAGTCCTATGACCAGCTCTTCGTCCGGCTCAACACAGCCGACATGACGATCACCGGCGGCGAATCCAATGCGATCGCCAACGATGCGGCAGCAACTCCCGGTGTCGAAACGGTCTCCAGGCGATCGGTGGCCGAGGTCCCTGTCCGGATCGACGGTCACCACAAGATGCTGGCCCGTCTCGTCGGTCTGCCCGTCTCGGGCCAACCAGAAACAGATCAGGTCGCTGTCCTGAGTGGCGCGTACCTCGACGGACCCAGTTCCGTCCTGGTCGAACAACACATGGCAGACCATTTCGCACTGGCCACAGGAGACTCCATCGAGGTGCTGGGTCCAACCGGATGGACGCCGGCACGGGTAGCAGGGAAGGTGGCATCCGCCGAGTACCTGTGGCCGGCCCCGAGCCGCCAACAGATCTTTCCTTCGTTCGATGACTTCGGTGTGCTCTTCGTGGCCGATTCGGTGTTGGCGGCCTCCCCGGTTTCCCGGCAAGAAGTCCTGATCAGCTACTCCCCCGCCGCGGATACCTCCGCAACCGATACGGCGCTTCTCGCCGTGGCCAAGGAGCATGGAGCCGCCGATGCCACGCCGCTGGCCGAGATCCCGTCGAATGCGGCACTCAGCGAGGACCTGGCGGGATTCCAGGAGATGTCGCTGATGTTCCCGCTCCTGTTCCTGGCAGCCGCCGGTATGGCCACCTACGTTCTGCTCACCCGACTCGTCCTCGCCCAACGCGGCCAGATCGGTCTTCTCGTGGCGAGCGGTTTCAGCAAGCGAACCATCTTTGGCCATTACCTCAGGTTCGGACTGCTGGCCGGACTGCTGGGGGCAGCATTTGGGGCGCCCCTGGGTGGATTACTGGGCGCCGAGATCTCCCGCCTGTACACGGGCGCCATTTCGATCCCGTTCACCGTGACCACCGCGCGCATTTCCACGGCCGGTATCGGCGTTGCCTTCGCCATGGTCGCCGGTGCCTTGTCTGCGCTGGCACCGGCGATTCGGGCAGCCAAGATCTCTCCGGCGCTGGCGATGCGGGGGTTGGTTCCCGCCGGACGGGGCGGTACAACGCTTCTCGAGCGGCTGTTGCCGCCGATGCGAAAACTCCCCGCACGATGGAAGTCGGTGCTCCGCGGCATCGGACGAAATCGAAACCGGACCCTGTCAACCGTCCTGGGAGTGATGCTGGCAGTGACGCTCATCCTCACCTTCTGGGGGATGATCGACTCCATCCAGGTGCTGCTGGACCGGCAATTCCATCAGGTCAATCGTCAGGATGCCCAGATCTACCTGACGGTTCCCGTGACGCCCGACTTCATCTCCGCCGTCAGGGGCATCAACGGGGTGGCCACGGCCGAGCCGGTCACCGATGTCGCCGCGACGGTGCACGGTGTGGCCAAGCAATATCACACCGAGTTGATCGCATTCGAGTCGGGGTCGGCGATGCACGGGTTCGAGTTGGATCACTCCCGGGGAGGACTGCCGGAGGACGGCATCGTTCTCGGATCGTCGCTCCGCACAGAGCTCGACCTGGCGTTGGGTGACCGTGTAAAAGTCGACATACCCGATCTCGGTGTCACGACAGAAGAGACCGTCGCGGGATTCGTGAAAGAGCCTCTGGGGACGTATGTGTACATGGCGGCGCCGGCGCTCCAGAAGCTGACAGGCGGATCGGAGGTGGCGAACTCGGTGTACCTCCAGTTCGACCCCGGTGTGGACCGCGAGGTGATGCGCGACCGGCTCAGCGAGTTGAGTTCGGTGGCGGCGTACATCGACTCCCGGACGCTCGAGTCGATGGCCAACCAATTCATGGGACTCTTCTATGCGTTCGTCGGCATCATGTTGGCTCTCGGCGGAGTGATGGCCTTTGCCCTCATCTACAACACCATCTCCGCCAATGTCGCCGAGCGGGCCTCCGAGGTCGCCATGATGCGGGCCGGCGGGATCCCCAGATCGACCATCTCGCGTCTTCTCACCTCGGAGAACGTCCTCCTGACCTTGATCGGCGCCATCCCCGGTCTGGCGGTTGGCTACGTCTTTGCCTATTACGCACTGGCGACCTATTCGAACGACCTGTTCAAGTGGGATCTCTACATCAGGCCGACCACGTACGCGTTCACCGTGATCGCCATCCTCGTGGCCGCATTGGCGTCTCAACGCCCGGTACTACGGGCTGTCCAACGCATCGACGTGGCCACAGTCGTCCGGGAACGGTCGCTCTGAGATCTCATCCGCGCCCGACGGCATCGCCGGATCTTCGCTGGCACAATGGACGATCGAAACAATCTGTTCACATACGGGCAACCGCGAGGAAACCGCCCCATGCGACAGTTCGTTGATTGACGCCGACGAGTGAGGAGAAAATGCCCTACCGCGCCGAGTACATCTGGATCGATGGACAGGTTCCGACCAAGAAGCTCCGCTCGAAGACAAAGGTGATCAACGACGGCGAGTCGCCGCCCGTATGGGGCTTCGACGGTTCTTCGACGAACCAGGCGCCCGGGAAACTCTCTGATTGCGTGCTCAATCCGGTGCGGATCGTTCAAGACCCTCTCCGGGGAGGCGACAACGTGCTGGTTCTCTGCGAGGTCCTGACAGTTGATCTCGAACCGCACGCATCGAACACACGCGCTCACTGCGCCCAGGTATCCGCCAAATACGCCGCCCACGAACCCTGGTTCGGGATCGAGCAGGAATATACGTTCTTCAAGGACGGACGACCGCTGGGCTTCCCCTCGGCCGGATACCCGGCACCACAGGGCGGGTATTACTGCGGCGTCGGGGTCGACGAGATCTTCGGAAGAGAGATAGTCGAAGCCCACACCACCAACTGCCTGGAAGCAGGATTGACGATCTCGGGCACGAATGCCGAGGTCATGGTTGGCCAGTGGGAGTTCCAGGTCGGACCTTTGGGGCCTCTCGACGTTTCCGATGAGATCTGGCTGGCCCGGTGGCTCCTGTACCGGACTTCTGCTGACTTCGGTGTCTCAGCCCATCTCGATCCCAAGCCGGTGAAGGGCGATTGGAACGGAGCGGGTGCCCACACCAATGTCTCCACTAGGGCGATGCGAGAGAGTTACGAGCCGGTGATCGCGGCCGCCGAAGCGCTCGGAAAGCGTCACGACCTCCATATCGCCAACTACGGCGCCGAAATCGAACACAGACTCACCGGTCTTCACGAGACCGCACCCTGGACCGATTTCTCGTATGGGGTATCCAACCGCGGAGCATCGGTGAGGATTCCCTGGCAGGTCGCCAAGGAAGGGAAGGGTTACATCGAGGATCGGCGCCCCAACGCGAACATGGATCCCTACGTGGTCACGGCACTGGTCACCGAGACCATCTGCGGCAACTTCGACGGGGATCTCTGAGTTCACTCGGCAAGGTCGGTGGTCGCTGCCGAGAGTGCTGTGATGAGCGCGCTCGGTGATACCTCGACTTGAAGTCCTCTCATCCCGGCGCTGACAAATACGGTCTCGAATCCCACCATTGATCGATCGACAAATACGGGAGGGTCCCGACGTCGGCCAAATGGGCTGATTCCACCGATCACTTAACCGGTCAAACGTTCGGCTGTGGCTGCATCGACCATGC
>JBFJTO010000057.1:0-7867 GCA_041625295.1 Acidimicrobiia bacterium
AATGTCGTCCACGGGTTCGAAGACACCCTGGCGGTGGACGTGGACATCATGATCCTTCACGCCGCCGCGGTGCGCCGCGCCAGGCCGGAGTGCCTTGTGGTCGTCGACATGCCCTGGCTGTCCTACCACGTCAGTCCCGAGGATTCCGTTCGCAATGCCGGACGGTTGATCAGAGAAGGCGGAGCCGAGGCCGTCAAGATAGAGGGCGGGCGAAGCCGGATCGAAGTCATCGAGAGGATCATCGCGGCCGAGATTCCCGTGATGGGCCATCTGGGACTTACCCCGCAGTCGGTCCACGCCATGGGCGGTTACAAGGTGCAGGGGAAGCTCCTCGAAGAGGCAAACGCGATGGTCGAAGACGCCAAAGCCCTGGATGCTGCCGGAGTGTTCGCCATCGTTCTCGAAGGCATACCGGATGTACTCGCGGAAGTGATCACCGCTACGGTCTCGGTCCCGACCATCGGAATCGGTGCCGGACCGGCCACCGATGGACAGGTCCTGGTCTTTCACGACATTCTCGGATTGGGCAGCGGTCGCTATCCGAAGTTCGTGCGCTCCTATGCGTCCCTCCGCGAGGAAGCGGTCACCGCCATCCAGCGGTACATCGCCGATGTTCGCGGCGGAGCGTTCCCGGGTGATGCCGAGACCTATCACATGTCCGGTGATGCCGCCATCGCTTTGCAAGGAGTTTTGGAATCCGCCGAGTCCTAGCGCTGATTCTGCTCGCCTCCTGCTCGTCGCCCGGGCGGGTGGCTGTTGCCCCCGCACCTGCCCTCGACGGCTTCGGGACCGGAGTGGTGGAGATCGGATCGTCGTCTCTCACAGTGGCCATCGCCGATACTCCGGAGTTGCGATCCCAGGGACTGCGTGGGGTCTCGGATCTGGGCGGTCTCGACGGGATGCTGTTCGTCTTCGACGATCCTGCGCCCGTCTGGTTCACCATGCAGGACACGCTGATTCCCCTGGACCTCGTGGTCGTGTCAACGGAGGGGCGGGTCGTATCGGTGATCGGCATGGTCCCCTGCGAATCGAAACCATGCCCTCTGTACCCGACCGGTTTCACCGCCGCCTACACCGTCGAGGTGCCCGCCGGGAGTGCGTCGGGTGTTGAGATCGGAGCCACTTTCTCTGTCAAGGAGGGGTGAGAGCCTGCCGATGGTTTAGGGAGTGTTGGACTCACCCATGCAAACAGTTACAAGAGAATTGACCGACGCCCCGAGTGTCGAGCCTCGATCCCAGATCGGTCGGGTGCTCGATGGTGCGACCCTGCTCGTGATCGCCGCCGCGGCAGCGGTGGCCGCCACCGGCGCATTTGGTTCGCTCGCCCTGCCACGTCTGGTGAGCCTGGCAACCACCGCAGCGGCGTCACTCCTGGTTTTCGCCTCTGCCCTCAACGGGCGCGCCACAGACAGGCTCTCATGGCTCCTGATTGGTGGCGGCATCGTGACGTCAGAGGTTTCGCGACAGGTCGCCGATGTGGTGGGCAATCCAGCCGAAACGGTCCTGATCGCGCTCGGTTTCTGCACGATCGCCTTCGGGCTTTTCACGCTTCCTCACATCACGGCCTCGAGGTTCGGGATGACCAGAGTGTTCCTCGACGCGACGGCAGCCAGCGTGGCCGTGGGGGTTTTGGCTTGGGACTTCGGTGAGATCCCGGCAGATCCGCTTGGACATATGAGGGCGGCGTTCGGTGTCTTCCTGCTGGGTGCGACGGTGTTTGCGGCGCTGCGTCGCAGTCCATATCGAATGGACCCGCGTTTGCTGACGCTGTCGATCGCATTCGTGGTGTGGGCCTGGATCGGGTTCTTCCCGGATTCGTCGCAGGGGAGTGTCATGCTGCCATTGGCCGCAGCGGCGATCGCAGTTGGGTCCTGGTACATGCGCCGGCCAATGGCTCGCGTCGAGAAGGCGCACCTGCGTCCACCTGCGTGGGTCACGATCCTTCCGTACGCCTCCATCATTCCCCTCGTCGCCGTTGTCATGATGAGGGTTTCGGATGTGGGCAGTCTTGGTGTCACGCCACTGGGCACGATTCTCGTGGGTGTCCTTCTGGTATCACGGCAAGCGGCGTCGCTCAAAGAGAGCCGTGAATTGGTTGCTGCCGAACGTGATCAGTTGATCCTGTCGCTGGCTCACCAACTGCGAACCCCGCTCACGGCGGTCTCAGGGTTCGTGGATATCCTCTCGGATCCGGACATCGAGCTTCCCGAAGACGAGCGCGCCGACATGTTCCGCATCGTGCACGATGAGGCATCGACGGTGAATCACCTGGTTGGCGATCTCTCCGAACTGGTCCGTGACCGTCTCCGGTCCACGACACTGGTGCGTGAGCGCGTCGATGCCCGCCAGGCGATCGGTGAAGCCATCGTCAGCTTCTTCGGCGTCAAGGCAGCACCCCCTCCCGTCAAGGCCCAGGTCGAGCCGTTCATAGAACTGGTGGCCGATCGCGGTCGGCTTCGCCAGATTCTCGTGAACCTGTTGTCCAACGCCCACCTGTATGGCGGTGGGAAGATCCTGGTTGTTGCCAGACGGACCGACACCGGGCGGGTTCTCGAGGTCCACGACGATGGTCCTGGACTCCTTCCCAAGTATGAGAAGGTCGTCTGGGAGCGTTTCGAGAGGGGCGGGAATCAGCTCAACGAGCGGGTTCCCGGCCCGGGTCTCGGGCTGTCCGTCGTCCGTGCCCTGATGGCCGCTCATGACGGGGACTGCGGTTATCGCAGATCCGAGAAGCTGGGCGGCTCCTGCTTCTGGGTCTCTTTCCCCAACGCCTGATCCGGATTTACCAGGACCTGGCCGGGTCTCTAGACTTCTCTGATCCAACGCGGCGCCGCGCTCGCGCGCCGGCACCGCCAACCCTGCTCCGTCCCACGTGGCGGGGCCATCCGCACAGCGGATGTCCATAGGAGGAAACAATGCGAACGTATGAGCTGATGACGATTCATCGGCCCGACATCGCCGAGACCGAGGTGAGCGCTCTCGTGAGCGCCATCGAGGAGTTTCTCGGTGGAAGAGGGGCGACGATCTCCGGCAAGGATCTCTGGGGCAAGCGTCGCTTCGCCTACGAGATCAACCACATCTCCGAGGGCTACTACTCGGTGATCAACTTCGAGTCTGATGCCGAGGTGATCGCCGATCTCGACCGGATGCTTTCCCTCGCCGACGAGGTCGTCAGGCACAAGGTGTTCCGACCCGGGGCCTGAAACCCGTCATACCCATCAGCGATGATGGGCCAACTGGTCGATCCAAGGAGCCCAGATGTCAACCAATAACGTCACGGTCATCGGCAATCTCGTCGAGGATCCCGAACTTCGCTTCACACCTTCCGGCGTACCGATGGCACGTCTGCGCGTAGCCGTCAACCGGCGCTGGCGCGATCAGGGTGGCGAATGGAAAGAAGAAACCAGCTACTTCGGTGGCACGGTGTGGAGAGAGCAGGCCGAAAGCGTTGCCGAGTCTCTGCAGAAAGGCGCCCGGGTCATCATCACCGGCAGCCTCGAACAGCGCTCCTGGGAGACCCAGGACGGTGACCGTCGGTCCATCGTCGAGCTTCGGATCGATGAGATCGGTCCCTCGCTGCGCTGGGCGACCGCATCGGTGACCAAGAGCACCCGCGGTGGCGGCGGCGACTTCGGTGGAGGGAGCGTTCCCCCCGGACCGGTCGCCCGCGATGACTACGGGCCCGACGAAGCCCCGTTCTAAAGGAGAATTCCCATGGCACGTTCAAACCAAAAACCCAAGAAGCGCCGTCGTATCGAACCGTCGAACCGGCGGATCAAGAAGAAGGTCTGTCAGTTCTGCCGCGACAAGGTCGAGACCATCGACTACAAGGACGTATCGGTTCTGCGTCGGTTCATGTCGGATCGGGCCAAGATCCGGACCCGCAGGGTCACCGGCAACTGCCCTCGCCACCAGCGTGAGGTCGCTCTCGCCATCAAGAACGCCCGCGAAGTCGCCCTCCTGCCATATCTGGGTAACCGATGAAGCTCATACTCCTCTCAAGCGTCAAAGACCTCGGGAAGAAGGGCGATGTTGTCGATGTCACCGACGGCTACGCCCGGAACTTCCTTCTCCCGAGGAAGAAGGCGATGAAAGCCAGCGAGGGGGCCATGGAGCAGGCGGTGCGTCTGCGGGCTTCCCAGGAAGGCGCCGATCGCAAGGCCAGGGAAGAAGCCGAAGCCATTGCTGTGCAGCTGGCCGGTTCCCGGGTCGTTCTAGCCGCCCAGGCCGGCGACGAGGGAAAACTCTACGGCTCCGTCAGCATCAGTGACGTGGTCGAAGGGGTGCGCCGCTTCACCGGTGTCGAGATCGATCGACACGTGCTCGAGATTCGCAAGCCCATCAAGGCGATCGGGCTTCACGAGGTGTGGGTGAAGCTGCACCCTCAGGTCGAGTTCCCCATCACCCTGGACGTCATCCCCGCCTGAAGCCACAATCCGTGGTGTCGCGAAATCCCAACACGGGGAGGGTTTTCGCGACACCCCGGTGGCAAGGTACGGTCTCGTTCAGCTTCCCCGGCCACACGGCCGGGGCTTTTCTTGTCACAACCTTGCGGTATGGAAGACGTTGAGGAGGATTCTCGATGACGGCGGTGGTAGAGAACAGAAGTCAGAGGGTTGGTGGGAAGGTTCCACCTCACTCCGTCGAGGCCGAGGAGTCGGTGCTCGGGGCGATTCTGCTGTCCTCTGAAGCCGCGGCCGATGTCATGGACAAACTGGCGCCCGAGGACTTCTACGTCCCCGCCAACCAGGCGATCTACGGCGCCATAAGGCGCCTATTCGACACCAGCCGGGCCATCGACGCCATCACCGTCGCCGATGAACTTCGCCGGACCGGGGAACTGGATCGGTTTGGGGGTCTGGGAACCATCACGGGTCTGCTCGACGTGGTTCCGTCCGCGGCCAACATCGAGTACTACGCCGGGATCGTCGAGGAGGCCAGCCAGCGCCGGAGCCTCATCAGGGCCGGATCGGCGATCACCGATTTGGCAATGCGTCTCGACGACGAAATCGCGAGCGTGATCGACCGCGCCGAGAACACGGTGCTTCAGGTTGCCGAGCGCCGGGTCGGCGACGGGATGCAGGCCATCGGTCCCCTCTTCTTCTCAACGCTCGAAGAGCTCGAGGAACTCGAATCGCGCGGCTCCGACGTGACCGGTCTCTCCACGGGTTTTCGGGATCTCGACCGCAAGCTCACCGGACTCCACCCCTCCAATCTCCTCATCATTGCCGCCCGCCCTGCCATGGGTAAGAGCGCCCTTACCACCAATATCGCCACCAATGTGGCCATGTCGGGGACGCCGGTGGCGATGTTCTCACTGGAGATGTCCAAGGAGGAGATGGCGCAACGCATGCTGTGCTCCGTTGCACGCATCGACTCGATGAAGCTGCGAACCGGGCAGATCGGCGAGAATGCCTGGCCCCGACTCACCGATGCGGCCGGCCGTCTATTCAATGCCCCGGTGTTCGTCGATGACTCGGCGATTGCGACGGTGACAGACATTCGGGCCAAGTGCCGGCGTCTCAAGCGTGCCCACGGTCTTGGTCTCGTCGTTGTCGACTATCTGCAGCTGATGCAGGGTGTTGCCCGGGAGAATCGTCAGCAGGAGATCGCTGAGATATCCCGATCCTTGAAGAACCTGGCCCGCGAACTGGAGATACCCGTGATCGCGGTGTCCCAGTTGAACAGGAACCTGGAGAGTCGTGAGGACAAGCGGCCCAGGTTGGGCGATCTCCGCGAGTCCGGTTCTCTCGAACAGGACGCCGATGTGGTGATCTTCATCTACCGGGACGAGTACTACAACGACCACAGCGAGAGGAAGGGCATCGCCGAGGTCGCCGTCGCCAAGCACCGTGCCGGTTCCACGGGAGTGGTGGAGATGACTTTCATGCCCGAGTTCACGAGGTTCTCCGACCTGGGCCGCGACTAAAACAGAAGAGCGGCCCGTGGGCCGCTCTTCTTTTTGACTCCACCCGCCGATTGGGATCGCGGGCGCCGATAACCGACTTATCGGCTGCTCAGGTGGCTGTCTTGAGGTCAGCGCAAGAAATCGAAGTGGCTTCTGCTTGGTGTGGGACCGCGTTGCCCCTGATACTTGGACCCCGCTTCCAGTGATCCATAGGGATGATCGGCCGGGGTCGTCATCCGATAGAAGCTGATCTGTCCGATTCTCATGCCGGGATGAATAGCGATGGGCAGATTGGCGACATTCGACAACTCCAGGGTCAGGTAGCCGTCGAATCCAGGATCGACGAAACCCGCGGTCGAGTGAATCAGCAGACCGAGGCGCCCCAGGCTCGATTTCCCTTCCAGACGGGCAACGACGTCGTTGCCAAGCCGAACTCTCTCGAACGTGGAACCAAGCACGAATTCGCCGGGATGGAGAATGAATGGATCGCCTTCTTCGACTTCGACGAGTTGGGTCAGACCCTCCTGGGGCTGGCGGGGATCGATGGACTCGTACTTGTGGTTCACAAAGACGCGGAACAGTGAGTCGATGCGGACGTCGACACTCGATGGCTGTACGAAGGAGTCGTCGAAGGGATCGATCTCGATCTCGCCATCGGCGATGGCCTGGCGGATGCTTCGGTCGGAGAAGATCATTTCCCGGTCTCGCCTGCCCCTCATTTCGGTGAGAGCGGGTGAAGGGAATCGAACCCTCACCCCGAGCTTGGGAAGCTCGTGTTCTGCCATTGAACTACACCCGCAAGAGCGGAGAGAGGCTACCAGACGGCTCTCAACGGAAGATCGAGATGCCGCCCCAGATGGCCATGAGGGCGCCTATCACCGACAGAAACGCCACCCGTCCCGCCCGAAACGGACCGGCCGCATCGGCCGGCGCCTCACCCCGGCGGTGTTTCCAAATGGCAAACCCATTCCCGGCGATGATGGCCAGGCCGAGGCCGAGGGTCATCTCCGCCAGAAGTGAGTCGATTCCGAGGGTCTTGAGCACGGGACAGCACGGTAGTAGGTGAGTGTCTAGCGTCACCACATGCGTCATTGTTATGTGCTCAGGGTGTTCACACGCTCCGGTTCCGGCGGCAATCCTCTGGGCGTTGTCACCGATGTCAGCGGCCTCACCGATGTGACGATGCAGAAGGTTGCCACCGATCTCGGGTACTCGGAGACTGTTTTCATCGACTGGCGAGACGGGGGAGATCCCGCCGTGAGAATCTTCACACCGGCCGTGGAGATGCCTTTTGCCGGCCATCCACTGGTGGGCGCGGCCTGGGTGCTGCTGATGCTGGGTCCAGGCGGTGCCGACCGCATGACATGCGGCATCGGCGAGGTGGGGATGAGGGTTGTCGACGATTTGATCTGGGTTGACCCGCCCATGGGGCGGCCATCCCGTCCGGATCGGATCGACCGGCCGACATGGGTGGCAGGAATCCACCGTGAAATCATCGAGATGCCCATCCCATACCTCCTGGTCGAGGTGGGCACTCCGGATGAGGTTGCCACAGCCACCTTGCCGCCGCCCGGGTGGGGGCACGCGGTGATGCTCTGGAGTTGGGACACTCCTGGCGAAAGCGTGAAGGCGCGTTTTTTCGCTGCCGCCCTGGGAGTGCCCGAAGACCCGGCGACGGGCAGCGCCGCCGTGGCCCTGGTCGAGAGCCTCGTGGAGCGGGGTCGGTTGTCGGGCAGTTTGACCGTTCTTCAGGGCGACGAGGTCGGTTATCCGAGCGCGATTCACCTGAACTGGCGACCGGGAACCGTGAGTCTCGGCGGCTCGGTGGTTCGCGATCGCGTCATCGAACTGGAGATCTAGATCCGGTTCCGTACACTCGTTGCGATGTCATCGAATCACACGGCGACCGCGTCTGCGCCTGCCTCCTCGGCGAATCTGGGACCCGGGTTCGATTGTCTC
>JBFJTO010000058.1:0-7790 GCA_041625295.1 Acidimicrobiia bacterium
GCCCAGGTCGGGCAGACGCCCGGACGAACCCACCTCCACAACATCGGCGATGCGCAGCGCGGCTATCACGACATCGAGGGGTTGCACGCGGGTCTCTGCGGGAACCACGACGATGGCGCGTCGGGCGGCCCTCTCGGCAGCTCCCCAGACGAGTTGGTGGAACTGGGTGAAACGAGAGATCGTCCAGGGCAGACGAGAACTCGTCAGCACGCCCTCACCAGCTTCCCTGGCCCGGAAGTACCTGGAGGGGACCACGTCACAACCAACCGGGTTGGGAAGGACGAGGTGGGGCATCCCGCTCCTCTCGGCTAGCTCGATGAGGCGACGGGTGCCTGCGACGTCCACAGCGTCGACAGAGCGCGGGTTGGTGGCGCAATGAACAATTGCCTCGACACCGTCAACGGCATCCGGCAGCCCCCTTCCGGTGGCGAGATCCGCCGACACGAATGTTGCCTGGGTCGGACTCGGCGGTTGAACGGCGCGACTCATGAAGCGCACCGAATGCGCTCGCGACATGAGAGTGTCGACCACGGCCCGTCCGAGAAGCCCGGAAGCACCGGTGACGAGGATGATCACCCGAAGATGCGGGTCCGGCTCTGTTCGCGCATGTACTGCCTCAGATACCAGGGTCCGCCGCCACCTGTACCCGAGGTGCCCGAGCCCTTCCAGCCACCAAAGGACTGGATGTTCGGCCAGGCGCCTGTGGTTGAGCCGGCGCGACGGTTCACGTATGTCACTCCCGCCTCGATCCGGTCGAAGAACTCGTCGACATCCGCCTCCGACCCCGTGAACAGGCCCGCGGTGAGGCCGTATTCGGAATCGTTCGAGCGATCGATGCCCTCGGCGAGAGAGTCGATCGGTCCGACGACAACGAAAGGCATGAACAGTTCCCGCTTCCAGAGCCACGATGCGTATGGAGCCGACACCACGGTGGGAGCGACGAAGTGGCCCCTTCCCATGTCGCCGTCGTCGAGCACGGTGCCGCCGGTGAGAACCTCGCCACCCGAAGAGGAAGCCTCCTCGACGGCTTCTGTGAACTTGGTGACGGTGGCGCCGTCGATGACCGGTCCCATGAACACCGACTTGTCGAGCGGATTCCCGACCACGAGTTGGCCGGTCTTGTCGATCAACATCTCGGTGAACGCGTCATAGATCGACCGCTCGACGTACACCCTCGAGCAGGCCGAGCACTTCTGTCCCGAGAACCCGAACGCGGCCCGGAGCACGCCATCGGTGGCCGCTTCCAGATCGGCGGAGGCCATGACGACGGTCGGGTTCTTGCCACCCATCTCGCATACCGCCGGCTTCGGCCACCCGGCCGAGAATGTGTTGTAGATGTCCATGCCGACCTCGTAGGACCCGGTGAAGGTGATCCCGCCCACCGAGGGGTGATGGACGAGGGCGTTTCCGATGATCCGCCCTGGTCCCGTGATGACATGGAAAGCCGGCGCAGGGATCCCCGCGTCCATGAGCACCTCGTACAGCTTCAGAGAGATGAAGCCTCCGGCATGGGCAGGCTTGAGCACGACCGTGTTACCGGTGAGGAGAGCACCGATCGTGGGCCCCGCCGCCAGGGCCATCGGAAAGTTGAATGGCGAGATCACGGCCCATACGCCGTGAGGCCTCAGAACGGAGAAGTTCTCTTCCTGATCGGTGAGGGTTCCCAGCCGGGTCACGAATCCTTCGTGCTCCTCCATTTGCCGCGAGTAGTACCGACAGAACTCGACCGTCTCGGCGATGTCCCCAAGAGCTTCGAGACGGTTCTTGCCGACCTCGAATGCCATCAGAGCCGCCAATTCCGGCATCCTCTGCTCCATGATGTCGCCGGCTTTGCGGATGATGGCCACCCGCTCCTGCCATGGAGTGGCCTCCCAATCCGGTGCGAATGCGGCCGCCGCCGCAACGGCGTCCTCCACATCGGCGACCGTTCCTCGGGAAAAACGGCCGATGACGATGTTCGAATCGATCGGTGACCGCTCCTCCAGCCTGTCGTCGCTGATACGGGCCTCGCCGTTCACATAGAAGGGATGGTCGCCGTCGAGCCATCCTCGAGCTACCTCGACGCCGGCCTCGTACGCCTGGTTCAGTTCGGCGTTGTCGGTTGACATCGTTGCGTAAGTGATCTTCAAAGCCATTGGCCTTCACTCCTCTCTCGCGCCAAGGATACGGGCACGGCAGACCTGGGGCGCCGAGGGGTATCGTCGCATGATGAAGCGAGTGGCATTCAGGACCTGTCCGCTGTGCGAGGCCACCTGCGGCCTCCGGATCGAGGTCGACGGCGACACCGTGAAGAGGATTCGTGGCGATCTCGATGATCCGTTTTCGAATGGCTACATCTGTCCCAAAGGCTCGGCTCTGGGCCGCCTTCATCACGACCCCGACCGTCTACGGTCCCCACGGGTGCGCCGCGCCGGGAAGTTGGTGGAAACCTCATGGTCGGAGGCTTTCTCCGAGGTGGATGAGGCTCTGGCCAGAGTTGTGGAACGCCACGGGAGCGGTGCCGTCGCCGTCTATCTGGGGAACCCGAACGTTCATTCCTTCTCCAACACGCTGGCGGTGCGACCACTGATCAAGGCGCTGCGAACCAAGAACATCTACTCGGCCTCCACCGTCGACCAGATGCCCAAGCACTACTCGTCAGGGATGATGTTCGGCCATCCTTTTGCGATCCCCGTTCCCGACATCGACCGGACCGATTTCCTGCTGATGCTTGGTGCCAACCCGCTGGAGTCGAACGGGAGTCTGGCCACCGCCCCCGACTGGCCCGGCAGGCTCGCAAGGCTCCGGGAGCGGGGCGGCCGACTGGTTGTGGTCGACCCTCGCCGGTCCAAGACCGCGGCGCGCGCTGACGAATGGATCCCCATTCGTCCGGGCACCGACGCCGCCCTACTGGCCGGGCTGGCACGGTTTGCACTGGAAAGTGAGCCGGCACCCCACCTGGCAGAGCACCTGGACGGATGGGAGGAGGCGGCCCGCGCCGTCGAACGATTCACGCCTGATCGGGTCGAACGGATCACGGGCGTCGCGGCGACCACGGTCGCGAGGGTTGCCTCCGCACTCATCGAGGCGGATCGGGCAGTCGTGTATGGGCGGATCGGGACGCACACGACCCGCTTCGGAGCCGTGGCTTCCTATCTGGTCGACATCTTGAACGTTGCAACCGGGAACCTGGACCGGCCCGGAGGGGCCATGTTCCCCCACGCCGCCCACGAAGCCCCATCGAGAGCCAATCGGGGATTTCGTACCGGGCGCTGGCGCAGCCGGGTTCGCGATCTTCCCGAGGTGATGGGCGAGCTGCCGGTGTCGACGCTCATCGATGAGATCGAGACCGAAGGAGTCGGCCAGGTCAAGGCATTGCTTGTGATTGGCGGCAACCCGGCCCTCACCACCCCTGACTCGGGCCGCCTGGAACGAGCTCTGGACACTCTGGACTTGCTGGTGTCGGTGGACCCATATGTGAACGCAACATCCCGCAAGGCCCACGTGATCCTGCCACCACCGTCGGCCCTGGAGCGCTCGCACTACGACCTCGCCTTCACCCAGGTGTCGGTCCACAACATCGCGGATTATTCGCCGCCGGTCTTCGAGAGGGCCGAGGAGCAGCCCTCGGAGTTCGAAATCCTGGTGCGGATGACAGCGATCGCCTCGGGGTTGGGGCCGGATGCGGACACCGCCATGCTGGCCGAGGCGGCGATCGCCCAGCAGGTGGCTGCTCTCGTTTCCGATCCTGGTTCTTCGCTGGCCGGGAGAGATGCCGCTCAGGTGATCGAGGCTCTCGACGACGGTGAACCCGAAGATCGACTTCTCGATCTGATGCTCAGGAGCGGACACCGTGGGGACCGCTTTGGGGATGTGGAAGGTGGTTTGTCGTTGGAGTTGTTGCGGTCCCATCCCCACGGCATCGATTTCGGGCCGCTCGAGCCTCGAATCCCCGATTGCCTTGCCACCGAGTCGGGAAGAATCGACCTGGCCCCCGAACCCCTCATTTCCGACCTCGGGCGGATCGAAGAGTCCTCCGAGAACGGCTTGGTCCTGGTCGGCCGCAGATCCGAGCGGACCGCGAACTCGTGGACCCACAACATCGAGGTCCTTGTCAAAGGCAGGGATCGATGCACCCTGCAGGTCAACCCGGCAGATGCCGAGACGCTTGGATTGTCCGATCGGGGGGAGGCCGTGGTGTCGTCCCGGGTCGGGTCGGTGACGGCTGGGGTTGAGGTCACCGATGCCGTGATGGCCGGTGTGGTCAGCCTTCCCTACGGATGGGGACACGATCTCGACGGCGTCGAGATGGCCGTTGCGAAGCGGTTCCCGGGTGTGAACTCCAACCTGCTCACCGATGGTTCACTGAGCGATCCTCTATCGGGCAATGCAGTCTTGAACGGCATCCCCGTAACCGTCCGAGCAGTGCACGATTAAGGTCGCCGCGCATGGTGCGACCACAAGGGCCGGAATTCGACACTCTTGCCATCCATGCCGGCGCTCGACCGGACCCGTCCACCGGGGCGCGGGCAACACCCATCTATCAGACGGCCTCTTATGTCTTCGAAGACACCGCTCACGCCGCGGCGCTCTTCAACCTGGAAAGGCCTGGATACATCTATTCACGGATCTCCAATCCAACCGTGGCCGTTTTCGAGGAGCGAATGGCAGCGTTGGAGGGAGGTGTCGGGGCTGTGGCCACCGCCAGTGGCCAGGCTGCGCTCGTGCTCGCCATCGTGACCATGATGGGCCAGGGGGGCCACATCGTGAGCTCGTCGGCAATCTACGGGGGCACGGTGAACCTGCTTTTGCACACTCTCCCAAGGTTGGGAATCACCACAACCTTCGTTGACCCCCACGATCTCGATGCCATGAGCGCGGCCATAACCCCGGCGACGCGACTCGTGTACGGGGAGACGATCGGCAATCCCACAATGAGCGTGTTGGACATCCAGGCGGTGGCCGAGATCGCTCACCGCGTCGGGCTTCCACTCCTGATCGACAACACATTTGCCACTCCCTATTTGTGCCGACCATTCGAGTTGGGTGCTGATCTCGTGTTGCACTCCGCCACGAAATATCTGTGCGGGCATGGAACCGTCATCGGCGGGGTGCTGGTCGATTCGGGACGATTCGATTGGGAGTCGAGTGCACGGTTCCCGTTGGTCACTGAACCTTCTGCTGCGTATCACGACATCGACTTCGTCGAAGAGTTCGGCCCTGCCGCCTACATCACCCGGGCCCGGGTCGAAGGGTTGCGGGACTTTGGCGCCTCCATGAGTCCGGAAACCGCGTTTCTGATAATCCAGGGAATCGAAACTCTGGGGGTGCGGATGGACCGGCATGTGGCCAACGCCGCGAAGATCGCCCGATTCCTCGAGAGTTCCGATCAGGTCGACTGGGTCTCATATCCGGGTCTGGAATCCCACCCCGACCACGATCTGGCCGCCAAGCTTCTGCCCGGAGGGGCCGGTGCGATGCTCGCCTTCGGGGTCAAGGGTGGCCGGGAGGCTGGTCGGCGATTCATAGAAGCCGTCGAGCTGTTCTCCCACCTGGCCAATGTCGGAGATGTGCGCTCCCTGGTCATCCACCCGGCATCGACCACCCATCAGCAGATGACCGCCGAACAACTGGAAGCTGCGGGCGTGAAGGAGGAGTTGGTGCGAGTGTCGGTGGGACTCGAAGACCCGGCCGACCTGATCGCCGATTTGCGGGCCGGGTTGAAGGCAGCAGGAAGAGTCTGATCATGGATGTCAAGGTCGAAGGCAAGCGGGCTTTCGTCCACGACGGAGGGCTCAGGTTCGATCGGACCGATACCGTCGCGGTTCTCCTCCACGGTGCCGGGTCAGACCACACTGTGTGGCGTCACCACAGCCGGAACCTCGCCCATCGCGGCCTTGGTGTGCTTGCGCCCGACCTTCCCGGGCATGGACGGTCGGAGGGTCCGGCGCTTCCCTCCATCGAGGCGATGGCCGGGTGGACCGGGGCGCTTCTCGATGAGCTGAATGTGGGGTCGGCGAGTCTGGTCGGCCACTCGATGGGATCTCTTGTGGCCCTCGACTGTGCGGCCGGCAGCCCCGACCGCGTCGACAAGCTGGTGTTGATCGCGACGTCGGACCGCATGGCGGTGCACCCCGATCTTCAGGAGGCGGCGGACGCCGCTGATCCTCTGGCCATCGACCTCATCATGTCGTGGTCTCACACCGGGTCCCATCGGCTCGGTGGGCATCCGACTCCCGGAGTCTGGGCAGAACTCGCCACACGCAGGCTTCTCGAGAAGTCATTGGGTGGTTCGCTTGGAACCGACCTGTACGCCTGCAGCCATTTCGATGGCTCGGCCCGCGCCGGCGCTGTCCGCTGCCCCACTCTCGTGGTTGGCGGATCTGCGGATGCCATGACTCCGGCGGGCGCGGGGCGCCGGATCGCCGCGGCAATTCCGGGTGCAAACTTCGAGTTGCTCGACGGCGCAGGTCACAGCGCCCTGTTCACCGATCCGGAGCGGATCCGGCGGCTTCTCGAAGCGTTCCTCATCCGGTGACGCTGGGCATGGCGGACTTCGACCCCACCACCCACTTCTGGGATCTGGCCGAACCTCTGACGCTGCAATCCGGGGAGACGATCGAGGCAGTCCGCCTGGCATACGAGATGTATGGGCGTGTCAACGAGGCCAGGGACAACGTGATCCTCGTGTTCCATGCGCTCACCGGTAGCCAGCACGCCGCCGGATCCAACCCGGCCGTGCCCGAGGCGGGGGGATTGTGGACCGAGGAGATGGTCGAGGGATGGTGGTCCGGGTTCATCGGTCCCGGCAAGGCACTCGATACCGATCGGTTCGCCGTGCTTTGCGTCAACTATCTGGGTGGTTGTTACGGGTCCACCGGACCCGCTTCCATCGACCCGTCCACAGGCCTCTCCTATGGATCACGGTTTCCCAAGCTGAGCCTCACCGACGTCGTCGATTCCCAGATGCGCCTTGCCGAACAGCTCGGGATCTCGCGCTTTCACGCCGTGATCGGCGGCTCGGTGGGTGGAATGATGTGCGCGGTCGCGGCGACCCGGTATCCCGACCGGGTCGGGATGGTTATACCGATCGGGGCCGGACTCGAGGTCACCAGCCTTCAGGTGCTGCACAATCTCGAGCAGATGTTCTCGATCGTCACCGACCCTGCGTTCAATGGCGGTGACTATTACGGGGGTCCCGGACCCGACTTGGGCCTGGCACTCGCCCGGATGATCGGGCACAAGACCTTCGTGTCGCTCGACGCGCTCAAAGAGAGAGCGCGCGGCGAGATCGTTGCCCATGAGGATCTGGGCGGGTACAAGGTGGGGCATGTGTTGGAGTCCTACATGCTCCATCAGGCCCGGAAGTTCACGAAACGATTCGATGCCAACACTTATCTGAGAATCATGGAGTTGTGGCAGCAGTTCGACCTCGCCGCGGAGGTGGGGGCTCCTGTGGACGAGTTGCTGGCACGGTGCCGGGACCAGCGCTGGATGGTTTTCACGATCGATTCCGACGTCTGCTTCTACCCCGAGGAGCAGGAAGCCATGGCTTCGATGCTCTCGGCGGCCGGGGTATCTGTGCGGCGATTCACCGTCCACTCCGACAAGGGCCACGACTCATTCCTGATCGAGCCCCACCTCTACAGCGCCCTGTTGCGATCGGCCCTGCATGGGCACTGGTGAGCTCACGCTTCCCCGATCTCGAGACCAGAGAGCGCTTCCAGAGCTTTGATGAGGGCGTGGTTGCCGTCGCCACCCAGTCCTCGGGCCTGAAGACTTCGGTACAGGTTGAACACCAGCGCTGTCGA
>JBFJTO010000059.1:0-7742 GCA_041625295.1 Acidimicrobiia bacterium
ACGTGCAGCCGGTGCGGGGACGTCGAGCTGACACCGATGGATCTGGCACTAGAGCTGGATGCCACCGAAGAAACAGGTTCGTACCGGTTCAAGTGCCCAGACTGCGGTGAGACCGAGCGTCGTACCGCCAATGCCCGGGTTGTCAGTGTGCTGCTGGCCACCGGGGTTGCTTACGAAGTGGTTCGAGCCGAACCGATCACGGAGAGTGAGATCGACGCTTTTGTGTCGGCCCTCGACACCGAGATCGATCCATTCCGGCTTCTCGCCAACTGAGAACCGCCACCCCGCGAAGGGGTTCACACCGACCTCACCTGATCCGGTTTCAATCGACCTAGCATTGCGCCGTGCTTCAGGGACAGGAGATCATCATCATCCTCCTCTTGGCGCTGGTGGTCCTGGGACCGCAGCGGCTGCCAGAGGTGGCGAGAAAACTGGGTTCATGGGCCGCCGAGCTTCGCAAGGCCGCCAACGATCTTCGCCAGGGCCTCGAATCCGAGGTTGGCGGATTGAAGGAACTTCAGAAAGAGGTCATCACCCCCTTGCAGCAGGCGCGCAAGACACTCACCGACACCACCAACATGGCCGCAACCAGCCCGCTCAAGTGGACGGGACCGAAACCGGCCACGGGTCCGACCCCTGAAGATGCCGCCGCAGATCTCGCCCAGATCACCGAGACGGGAGAGGCGGCGACCGACCAGATCGCGAACACTGACGCTGAGGCTGATGAGCCCGGCGGGTCCGCCGAATGACGGCTGCCGACAGTCCCAAACCGTTGATGGCGCATCTCGAGGAGTTGCGTTGGCGTCTGGTTCGCATGGCGCTGGCGCTTGCCATTGCGTCCGGTTTGGCGCTGATATTCGCTAGCCGCATCAAGGACATCCTCGAGCTTCCGTACAAGGAGGCCTGCCCGGATTGCGTCTTCCAGACTCTCAACGCCACCGAACAATTCTCGGTGTTGATGAGGATCGCTCTATTCGGGGGTCTGATCCTGGCCAGCCCGGTCGTTCTCTATCAAGTGTGGGCGTTCGTGAGCCCTGCACTCAACGCGAGGGAACGCAGATGGGTGATTCCGATCGTGAGCGCATGTTCGATCCTCTTCACGGTGGGAGTTCTGTTCGGCTTCTTCACTCTGCCCCGCGGTCTCGGGTTCCTTCTTCACATCTTCAGCGACGTCCGCACCGACCTGCGGATGCTGGACTATTTCTCCTTCGCAATGAGATTCATGCTCATGTTTGGCGTGTCGTTCCTGTATCCGGTGTTCCTGTACGTGGCCGCCGCCATGGGAATCGTCTCGGCACCCCAGCTGGCCAAAGGCCGGCGGTGGGCCCTCCTGATAATCGTGATCGTGGCGGCCGCCATCACTCCAACCGGCGACGCTCTGACTCTCACCATGTTGTCGGTGCCGCTCTATGTGCTGTATGAGGCAACCTATTGGGTGGTCCGGCTGACGCTACGCAAGAAGTGAGTGAGGCAATCGAGGAGTTCCTGTCCTCATTGCCGTTCGATCCTGATCCATTTCAACGCGAGGCCATCGCAGCGCTGAGCCGTTCGATCGTCGTGACCGCCCCCACCGGCTCTGGCAAGACTCTGGTGGCCGAGGCGGCGATACACCTCGCCAGAGCAAACGGCCGGCGGGTGTTCTACACGACCCCGATCAAGGCGCTTTCCAACCAGAAGTACAACGATCTCCTCGGCGTGCACGGCGAAGCTTCCGTCGGGCTGCTCACGGGTGACAACGTCATCAACGGAGACGCGCCGATCGTCGTGATGACCACCGAGGTCCTCCGCAACATGATCTACGCCGGAGCCGCCGGATTGCAGCTTGTGGACTTCGTGATTCTCGACGAGGTCCATTACCTCCAGGATCGATTCCGGGGCGCGGTCTGGGAGGAAGTGATCATCCATGCCCCACAGCACATTCGACTCGTCTGTCTGTCGGCGACAATCGCAAACGCCGATGAATTCACCGGTTGGGTAGCCGAGCGGCGCGGTGGCGCTGAGCTGATTCTCTCGACGACGAGGCCCGTTCCACTCACCACCATGTACATGCTCACCGATCGTTCCGGAGAGGAGCGACTTCGGATAGAACCGCTGTTTGCTGTCAGGGATGGAGAGCAGCGTCCCAATCCCCGCCTCGACCGAATGCTGAGTCTGCAAAGGGGCCGCAAGGATCGATATGGGACTCCGCGCCGGGTAGAGATAGTGGAGCGGTTGGGATCGGAGGGGATTCTTCCGGCCATCTACTTCATATTCTCGAGAGCGGGATGCGACGCAGCCGCCGTCGCGATCGCGGAGTCGGGTACAAGTTTCACGAGTCCAGGGGATCGCGAAACGACTCGCCGCATTGCCGAGGCTCGCACGGCACATCTCTCAGACCGCGACCTCGATGCCCTCGGATTTGGAAGGTGGTTGGCGACCCTCGAGACCGGTGCAGCGGCGCATCATGCCGGGATGGTCCCAGCCTTCAAAGAGACGGTCGAAGAGCTCTTCTCGGCCGGGATACTCAAAGTCGTCTTTGCCACCGAGACGCTGGCACTTGGCATCAACATGCCTGCCCGAACCGTGATCATCGAGAGCCTGTCCAAATTCGACGGCGAAGGACATTCGCTGATGGAACCGGGCGACTTCACGCAGTTGACGGGCCGCGCCGGCCGACGAGGAATCGACGTGGAGGGGTTCGGCGTGGTTCTACACACCCGGTTTGTTCGCTTCGACCAGGTGACGAGGATCGCCTCCGTCGGATCGCATCCTCTCCGCTCGAGCTTTCGCCCGACCTACAACATGGCGGCCAACCTGGTCGCCAACTACGACGAGATGCGCGCCCGCGAATTGCTGTCCGCGTCATTTGCGCAGTTCCAGCGAAAGGAAGCCGACCAGAGTTCTTCGCGGATGCTCGAGGAGTTGGAAGTGCGATGGCAGGATGAGAGCGTTCGGGCCGAGTGCGACCTTGGATCGGTCGCCGAATTCGTCGAGGTCATCGACCACACCGATACGCACCGATCGCGAAACCTCTCGGGTTCGCTCCATCCAGGCGATGTCCTGGATGTGCCCGGTGGGCCGAGATCGGGCCGGTATGTCATTCTCAGAAGGGTGGCCAGGGGAAAGAAGGGTCTTCGCTTTCTCGTAATGGGCACTTCCGGGCGGATATCGACAATCGGCAGCTCCGACGTCGGCTCCGGCAGTTCACGGGCAGGCCGCGTCGAATTCCCCAGACCGTTCGTTCCCACCGACCGAAAGTTCCAACAGGTCGTTCTTCGACGTCTCAGGGCCATACCGGCGAGCGCCGCCCGCGTGGGTGAGAAGAGACCCGTGACCATCGATCATCCCGTGGCCGCCTGCCCACACGCCGCAGAGCACATCAAATGGTTCCGGCGTTCCGAGCGCACTCGCAGAAGGCTGGATCAACACTTGAGCAAACGGCGAGAGCAGGGCATCGGACTGCTCGAGGACTTCGAATCCATCCGAACGATCCTCGAGCAGTGGGACTATCTGAACGAGTGGAACCTGACCGCACGAGGCGAGCGTCTCCGGTTTGTGTACAACGAGATGGACCTCCTGCTGACCGAAGCTATCGAGCGGGGCGTCTTCTGGTCGCTGGAGGCCCGTGAACTGGCTGCCGTCGCATCATTGTTTGTTTACGAGCCGCGTACCGACAAACCGGCCGATCCAACTTGGCCGTCAGCAATCGTCGAGGAGCGTTACCGTCTCGCCGTCGATCTCTGGGAGGAACTGGCGGTGACTGAGCGAAAGATGAAACTTCCGCCGACAAGGCGACCGGAAGGCGGATTCGCTGCGGCCGCCTTTGCGTGGGCGTCCAGCCGGGACCTCGACGATCTGCCGACTGTCGAATTCGCGCCTGGTGACTTCGTGAGGGTGTCGCGCCAGTTGGTCGATCTCCTGCGACAGCTGCGGGACGGCTTTCCAGAGTTGGCTGAGGAGAGTCGGGAAGCGCTCAGGCTCGTAGATCGCGGTGTTGTGGCTGCTCAGGGTGTGGCATGAGCTGGCTTGTCCTCGCCAACCCGATGGCGGGGCGGCATGCCGTGACGAGGGAGGAGCTCTCCGAAGCCCTCGACAAGGCCGGTGTGGCACACGACATCGAGATCGTGCCCGATCGCGATGCCATGAGAACTGCAGTGGTCTCCGCGGTTCGGGCCGGCAAGAACCTCGCGGTTGCAGGAGGAGACGGGACCGCGAGTCTGGCTGTAGATGCCCTGGTTGCTTCGGGCCTGGCCGGGAAGAGTCCATTGGGAATACTCCCGACCGGCACCGGTTGCGATCTTCTGAGGACGTTTGGCATCAAGCCGGATCTGGAGACGGCTGCGCGACATCTCGTCGGTGACGCCTCCTACCGCGTGGATGTGGGAGTCGCCGAAGGCGAGTGGGGGCGGCGGGCTTTTGTAAACGTCGCCCAGGCTGGTGTCGGAGCTGCGGCTGCGGAGACGGCCCCGAAGATCTCCCGGCGTCTCGGCCCGGCTCGGTATCCCTTGGCCTTTCTCTATCGCTTACCCGGATTTCCGGATTGTGAGATCGACGTCACAGGATCTCGAACGTATCGGGGCCACGCCTTGGCTGCGATCGTTGCCAACGCCCAATTCTTCGCCGGTGGTTGGAACGTTGCCCCCAAGGCCATGCTCGTCGATGGCGAACTCGACCTTCAGGTCTTCGATGTGAAGAAGAGAGAGGCGCCGGTACTGGTGCCGAAAATCATCAAAGGAGTGCATCTTTCCAACCCGGGGGTGTCGCGATTCTCCCTCGCCGAGCTCAAAATCCGCACCGAAATTCCTTGGCCGTTCGAGGCGGACGGTGATCTGCTCGGGAACACGCCCGTGAGTGTTTCGACGATCCCGGGTGGAATCGACATCAAGATCTGACAACTGTGTGGACGGTGGACTTATACTCGCCGCCCCTCGAACTAGGAAGGCTCCGGAATGGCCGGTGACGAGACCGATCTGGACGATCTCGAAGAACAAGATGTCGAAGACCTCGATATCGACGACGTAGACGACCTCGATGAGCTGGACGATGTCGACGTCGTCGATGAGCTGGAAGACGACGTCGATGTGGACGATGACACTGCAGATATCGAAGACGAGGACGATGACGGCGAGGATGTCGAGGAAGAGGCCGACGAAGCACTCGATGAGCTCGAGGCGGAAGAATTGGCACTCATGGACGATGAGGCGGAACAGGCGTTGCTCGTCGATGAAGCCGCCGAGCTGCGAGCCATCCGGCGCGAGGAACTGACTTTGAATGTCGAAGCTCAGGGAAGAGGAGCAGACGAGTTCGTATGCACCTCCTGTTTCCTCGTCAAGAAGACCACCCAGCTAGCCAACCGCCGGAAGATGATCTGCTTCGATTGTGCTTCCTGAGCACGTAACCGTCGTAGTCCCCACTTACAACGAGGCCGAAAACCTGCCTCATCTTCTGGCATCTGTTCGACTGCATGGATATCGAATACTGGTCGTCGATGATGGATCCCCCGATGGAACCGGCGCCATCGCCGATGAGATCGCCGCCGGCGACCCGATGGTCGAGGTGCTCCACCGGCCCGAGAAGAGCGGTCTCGGGCCCGCATATGCGGCCGGCTTCGACCGCGTCCTGGCGACGCCTGCCCGCGGAATCGTGGAGATGGATGCCGACTTCTCCCACAATCCCGCAGATCTTCCGCGCCTCATAGAGGCGCTCAACCGGGGAGCCGACCTCGCCATCGGATCGCGGTATGTGGCAGGCGGGGGAGCGCCCGATTGGCCGCTGCTGCGACGAATGGTCTCAAGAGGCGGCAACCTATATGCACGGATGGCCCTGGGAATTCCAGTGGCGGATGCGACGGCAGGTTTTCGGGCTTTTCGAGCCGACACCCTCCGTGATCTTCCTTACCGCCAGGCCGAAGCCTCCGGATACGGGTTCCAGGTCGAGATGGTTTGGCGGGCGATCACATCAGGAAAGCGAGTCGTGGAGGTGCCCATCATCTTCCGGGACCGCCAACGGGGGACTTCGAAGATGAACCGACGAATCGTCGCCGAGGCGATGCTGCTGGTGACCAAATGGGGATTGGGGAGGATCCGCCTACCGTGGACCAGGAAATGATTGTCTCAGCCCGGCTCGCACAGACTTCCGATCTTCCCGAGCTGGTGACCATGTATCGGGATCTCGAGGCCGAAATGACCGAGCTCTCCGACATGTGGCCACTCGCAGATGGCCTGGCCGAACCGGTTGACCGCTCGCTGGCAAGAGAGCTGGAGACCTCGAGCGTGATCATCGGCGAGATCGACTCTGTGCCCCTGGGGTTTCTGATTGCACGAACCGAGTCGCTGTTTCCCCAAGCCCAAGGGATGCGAGTGGGGTCGATCCGGTTTGTCTTCGTGGATACCGAGGCGCGCCAGGTCGGCGTGGGAGAGTCGATGCGAGAGTTGGCGCTTTCGGTTCTGAGAGACCAGGGAATCTCCAGATTCGACGCCCATGTCCTGCCCGGTCATCGCCTGGTGAAGAATTTCTTCGAGCAGGGGGGATTTGCGGCACGGTCGATCGTGATGCATCGCAGCGAATGATCAAGAGACCGATTCCTGGGGTGGGTGTCGCCATCGTCGACGGAACCAAGATCCTGCTCATCCGTCGTGGACGGGGTCCGGGTGCAGGCCTCTGGGCCATTCCGGGCGGAAAGGTGGAGTTTGGGGAAACGCTGGAAGCCACAGCGATTCGAGAAGCGCGAGAGGAAACCGGATACGAGGTCGAAGTCGGGCCCGTTGTCTGGGTGGGCGAAACCATCGGACCCGGCGATCCGCCGGAGTGGCACTACACGCTCACCGACTTCCTGGCGACTGTGCGAGCCGGATCGCTGCGTGCCGGAGACGACGCCTCCGACGCGGCCTGGGTAGACCTGGACCGGGTGGATGACTTGGAGATGACGTCAACGATGGCCCCCTTGTTGGCTGTGATCAGAGGGTTGACGGATGAGTGATGCTGTCGACCTTCTCGTAGAACTGATCAAGAACAGGTGCGTCAACGACGGCACCATCGGTAGCGGTCACGAACACAGATCCGTGACGAGCCTCGCCGACTTCTTCGGCCGTTCCGGTTCGGTCGTGGAACCGGCTCCCGGTAGACAATCGGTCGTTTACCGAGTCAAAGGATCCGATCCGTCTGCCCCCACGCTCGCACTGATGGGGCACCTGGATGTCGTGCCCGCGGACCCCTCCGGATGGTCTCATGACCCGTTTGGAGCCGAGCTCGACGGCGGCTACATCTGGGGTCGGGGCGCGATCGACATGCTCAACCTGACAGCCACCATGGCAACCGTGTTCAAGCCGTACCTGCTCGGGGAGATCAGTCGCCTTCCCGGTGATCTGGTCTTCATGGCTGTGGCAGATGAGGAGGCCGCTGGAGGCGTTGGCGCCAAACACCTCGTTGAGGAACGTTGGGACCTCGTCTCCACCGACTATCTGCTCACGGAGATCGCCTATCCGCCTCTTGCGACCAGCTCGGGCCCCGGGTATCCCGTCTCCGTGGCCGAGAAGGGACCCCATTGGACCGTGGTCCGGTCCCATGGCACGCCCGGCCACGGGAGCGTTCCCTGGGGTGTGGACAATGCTCTGGAACCACTCGTGGCGGGTCTGGGAGCGCTGTTCGACACGCCGTCACCGGTTCTCATTTCCGAAGAATGGCGGACATTCGTGAGTGGCCTGGATCTCGAAGCGAGTCTCATCGATCGTCTCATGGACCCTGAGCGGGTCGACGCTGCGATA
>JBFJTO010000060.1:0-7719 GCA_041625295.1 Acidimicrobiia bacterium
GCTCCCACCTGGGTCCGGGAGTCGAGCGACCCGAACGGATCCTGAAAGATCATCTGCACCCGGCGCCGGAACGGTTTGAGCTTTCGACCTTTCATGTGGGTGATGTCAACACCGTCAAACCCGATAGTGCCCGACGTGGGCTCGAGAAGGCGGACCAGCATCCTTCCCAGGGTCGTCTTTCCGCACCCCGACTCCCCCACCAGGCCGATCGACTCGCCCCTGCGAATGTCGAGATCGACACCCGCCACTGCATTCACGGTGGCGATCTGGCGTTGCAGCACGCCTCCCCTCACCGGAAACTCCTTGACCAGGTTTCGGATCTCGACGAGGTTGTCAGACATCTTCGACCTCTTGATGATGCAGGAAGCAGCGCACCTTGTGGGCAGAGTTGAGACTCACCAGGGCGGGCTTCTTCTGGACGCAGATCTCCAAGCCCTGTTGGACACGGTCTACGCAGCGGGAAGCAAAGCGGCAGCCGGGCGGCAAATCGATCAGTGAGGGCACCACGCCGGGAATCGTGTCCAGTACGTCCTTGACCGATCCCAGCACCGGGATCGAACCCACCAGACCCTGGGTGTAGGGGTGAAGAGGCGAATTGAAAATGGTGCGCACATCGGCCTCTTCCACGATCTCGCCGGCATACATCACGGCCACCCTGTGGGCCATCTCGGCGACCACGCCGAGATCGTGCGTGATCAGCAGCA
The DNA here is from genome assembly GCA_041625295.1 of Acidimicrobiia bacterium. GTDB lineage: Bacteria > Actinomycetota > Acidimicrobiia > Spongiisociales > ZC4RG35 > JBFGRR01. The sequence continues at coordinate 705 of JBFJTO010000060.1, forward strand.
CGGCCGTGTTCGAGGATTTCTGCAGCCCCCGCATGAGGTCGAGAATCTGGGCCTGGATGGTCACGTCGAGGGCGGTCGTGGGCTCGTCGGCGATCAAAAGTTCGGGTTCGCAGGCCAGAGCCATCGCGATCATGATCCTCTGAGCCATCCCACCGGAGAGTTCATGCGGGAACGCCCGCGCCCGGGTCTCGGGATCGGGAATCCCGACCCTCTTGAGCATCTCGACGACCTTCTCCTCCTCCACCTCATCGCTCCACTCCCGGTGAAGCTCGAACACCTCTTTGATCTGGAGACCCGCCCTATATACAGGGTTCAGTGCGGTGGCAGGTTGCTGGAAGATCATCGAAATGTGCTCGCCCCGCATCTCGCGCAGCTGGTTCTTGCTCATCCGGGTCAGATCCCGGCCACCGAAGAGGATCTCGCCGGCCACGATCGACCCCGGGTGGCCGATCAAGCCCATGATCGACAGCGACGTCACCGACTTACCGCACCCGGACTCGCCCACGATGCCAAGCACTTCGCCCCTGTCGAGATGGAGGTCGATGGCATCGACGGCTTTGACCACGCCGTCCCTGGTGTCGAAATGGGTTTTCAAACCCCGAACCTCGAGCAAGCGGTCCCCCGCCCGGCCACGAGCCGGAGTCGGCTGCACAGCGTTGCCGGCCGTCATCGGTTCAAAGTCGGGTCGAGGGCGTCGCGAAGACCGTCGCCCATGAGATTGAATCCGAGCACGGTGATCATGATCGCCAGGCCCGGATAGAAGACCAGGTGGGGAGCTGTGAAAACCTGGTTCCGCTCCGACGCCAGCATGGAACCCCACTCGGCCATGGGAGGCTGAGCTCCCAAACCCAGGAAGGACAGGCCTGCCGCCTCGAGAATCGCCGTCGCCACTCCGAGTGTGGCCAGCACGACGAGAGGTGTCATGGCGTTAGGAATCACCCGACGGAGGAGGATCTGGGTCTGAGACGCACCCAGCGCCTTGGAGGCCGCGACGAAGTCGGACTCTTTGATGGCGAGAACCTGGGCGCGCATCACCCTGGCATAGCCAGGCATGGTCACGACCGCGATGGCTATCAAGGCGTTCTGAAGGCCCCTGCCCAAAACCGAAACGATGGCGATGGCGAGAAGCAGAGACGGAAAGCCGAGGATCACGTCCATGACCCGCATCAGGACGTTGTCGAGCCACCCACCGCGGTAGCCGGCAATGGCGCCAATGGCCGCCCCGACGAACAATGCCAACGTCACCGTGAAGAATCCGAGTGTCAAGCTGACCCTGGAGCCATAGATGATGCGAGAGAACTCATCGCGAACGTTGCCATCGATTCCCATGATGTGCTGCGGTTGGTCCTTGTCGCACCCCAGGAGGTAGACACATGGCGGCTGGTAGCGCTTGACACCTTCGATCCCGATCAGCACGCCGTTTGGTTCGTAGGGGGCAATCAAAGGCGCGGAAGCCGCTACGAGGATGAGAAAGGCGACCATGCCGAGACCGATCATTCCCGACCTGCGCCCCCGGAACCTGCGCAACGTCAGCTTCCACTGACTCAGCGGGGGCTGAAGCAGCAGATCGGCCTCACCGGCCTGTGCGGCGAGAGCTTCGATGGCGTCGCGTCGGCTGAGCATGGTCATTCGAGTCTGATCCTGGGGTCGAGGTATGCGTAGGAGAGATCCACGATCAGGTTGACCATCACATACCCTGCGGCGACCACGACCGTGAATCCCTGGACGATGGCGTAATCGCGACCGGTTATGGCGTCGAAGAGGGCCCGACCTATCCCGGCCAGGCTGAACACCGTTTCGGTGAGAACCGCTCCGCCGAGAAGTGCGCCCAACTGCAGACCAACGATGGTCACCACTGGAAGCATGGCATTGCGGAGGGCGTGGCGACCGACGACTGCTCGCTCCGGGGCTCCCTTGGCACGGGCGGTGCGGATGTAGTCCTTGCCCATCACTTCGAGCAGCGAACTGCGGGTGATCCTCGCGATGATCGAAAGCGGAATCGTGGCCAGCGCGACGGCGGGAAGGATCATGTGCTTGACAGCATCGCCCAACAGCTGCCAGTCACCGGTGATGAGCGCGTTGAACATGTAGTGGTTGCTGATGTACTCATTGAGCTTGGCCCATTTGGAGCCATCCACCAGGTGCCAACCCCACACCTCGTAATACGGAATCGAGAACACGCCCGCGCTGAGCCGGCCCGACGGAGGTAAAGCGAAACCGGTGTCACGTAAGAGCAAAGCGAAAATGTACGCCAGCATCAACCCCAGCCAGAACACAGGCATCGACACACCGACATTGGCCACGGTCACCGCAGCCGTGTCCACCATGGTGTTGTGCTTTCGAGCCGCCAGGATTCCCAGGGGAACCCCGGCAATCACCGCCAGGATCAGCGCCGAAAGGGCAAGTTCGGTGGTGAGAGGAAGCCTCTCGATGAGAAGCTGGTTCACCGGCCGGGAGAACCGAACCGAGTCGCCGAGGTTGAACGTGGCCACATTCTTCATGTAGATGCCCAGCTGCACGTACACAGGCTGGTCAAGGCCGTTCGCTGCGTTGAAACGCTCGCACGCCTCGGGGGTTGCCCGCTCACCCAGCATCGACGTGCACGGGTCGCCGGGGATCGCCCTGATGAGCATGAACACGACGACGATGATTCCGAGAAGAACCGGAATGGCCAGAAGGACGCGGCGGACTATATAACTGATCACGGACCGCCCAGAGATTAAACGAGGGGGAGACGCATGGCGTCTCCCCCTCGTGTTTATCTTTGTGGCTCTCGATCAACCTGCGTTGATCAGACCCCACAGATAGTCGTAGTAGTCGAACGTGCCACTGTTGCCGGTATGCAACGGCGACGACGCGTCGAGGCCCGCTGCGAACGAGGCAACGACGTCGTTGGCGTCGAAGTCCGAGCCGTCGTGGAACTTCACACCCTGGCGAAGCTTGCACGTCCACAACGTCAGATCATCGTTGGCGAGACACTCGGTGGCGAGTTGCGGCTGCGTCGAACCATCAGGTGCGTACGAGTACAGAGCCTCGATCACCTGAGCACACGCACGCAAGGATTCGCCATCGCTCTCGTCTGCGCAATACAGCGAGATCGGCTCGTTGCCCTGCATGAACACCAAAGTGTCCTTGCCGTTGTCCCACAGGTTGAACATGACGCTCCCCCATGGCGGGGCGTAGGCGCCCTTCACCGAGGCACTCGCCGCGAAGTTGGCCGCCGAATGGGCGATCGGCACCATCGGGATCAATTCCTTGATGGCGTTGTTCGCCTCCGCATACAGCGGAGCAGCCTCCGTCTCACTGGCGAGCTTCGAAGCCGCATCCAGAGGTTCGTAGATCGCCGGATAGGGATCTCCGAACTGGAGGTTGGTCGAGCCGAAGTGGAAGTCCAGGAAGTTGGTCACGTGGGGGTAGTCACCCGTCCATCCCAACAAGTGGATCCCGTCCAACTCGCCCGCACCCGATGCCTGGATGAACTCACCAGACTCCATGACCACGACCTCGGCGTCGATATTCAGGTTGGCCTTGAGCTGCGCCTGAATGTCAGCGGCCACATCGCCCGGAGTGGGCAGGTAGCCGCGAGTGACGTCGCGATAGAAGATCTTGGTGGCGAACCCGTCCGGGAAACCGGCATCGGCCAGCAACTGCTTTCCGGCAGCCGGGTCGAAGTCGTACCAGGAATCGCCTTCACAACCATTCGTCACCGAACACGGTGTGAAGTGGGAAGCGGGCTCAGAGCCTGCCGGGTAGAAGGTGTCCACGATGCGCTGACGGTCGATGCCGAGCGCGATCGCCTTGCGAACCCTGACATCGTCGTATGGGGCAAACGTATTCGTAAAGCCCATATAGAAGATGTTCGGCTCCGGCTTGTCGATCAAGACCAGGTTCGGGTCGGCTTCGATCGTGGCTAGATCCTCGGTGCCAGGGAAGGTGATGCCATCCACCTGGCCGCTCTGAAGTTCCAGCAACCGACCGGCGCTCTCAGTAGCCCAACGGAGAACCGCTGTCTTCTGTGGCGCCTTGGTGCCGTAGTAGTCGTCGAATCGCTCAAAGACCACAGAGTCACCACGGACCCATTCCTTCAAACTGTATGGGCCGGTCCCGATCGGGTTGTCGAGCGGTGCGCCACCGGTTTCTGCCAGGTGTTCGGCCGGCTGAATGCCGAAGACGCCAAAGGCGATCTTCGGAATGAAAGCCGGATCCGGCGAGCACAGGTTGAACTCGACGGTGAACTCATCTACAGCCGTGATCGTATTGATCTTGCCGCCGTAGTCGCACCCGCCCGCATCGAGGGAAATGCCCTCAAAAGCGGGGCTCGGAGCCCGTGTCGTCGTTGGTGCCGCCGTCGTCGTCGTCGCTGCCGGAGCAGCCGTTGTTGCGGTGGGCTCGGTGCCACCGCCGCATGCGGCTGCGACCAGTGCGAAGAGCGCCAACATCAGCACCCATCGGAGTCGTCTCATTGAATCCTCCCTAAGGTTTCACCCACGCCCACGCGCAGGCTGAAACAAAGACGCTAGCGCGAATTCGCGCTAGTGAGCAGGGCTGAGCCAATTGTTACCAGTAGTCCGGTCAGGGCCGGCGAAACTCCCCTGGATTTCGGGCGACCGCAACATCGGTCGGAACCGTCTCGAGCACGAGGGATGCGATCGTCCCGAGAAGGGTCATCTTCGTCGCTCCCGCTCCCCGATTGGAGACAACCACCAGGTCGGCGCTTCGCCGTCTCACCGTCTCCTCAACCACGGTTCCCGGCGACCCCACCGACACCACCGTCCGGACCCGATCACCCCATCGGGAAGCGATGGCTTCCATGGCTCTCTCGGCGGAATCCTGACGTTGCGCCCTCACCGCCTGCACTTCTTCGGGGAACATCCCCGCCTCGACCATGTATGAATCGAAGCGGCTGGGAAGGCCATGGACGATCGTGATATCGGCATCGGGGGCGATTCGCAGCGCCAGTTCGACTCCCGATGCGGAGGCCTCAGACATGTCCGAGGCAACCACAACCCGGCGATAAGGCACTCGAGGCTGGCGCCGCACAACGAGCACATCGCCACGGTGGCCCGCAACCACTCGAAGCGAGATCGGACCAACGCTTCCAGAATCGAGGGCGGAAGACCCGAGCACCACGAGATCAGCCTTCTTGCCGGCTTTGACTATCTCCCACACCGGGGAACCTTTCACCGTCGACACGTCGATGGTCACAGCGGTGCGCTCCTGGCACCATGCGGCCAGGTCGCCAACGGCTTTCTTGCGCTGATCGGAGAGAAGTCGGGCCACCTCGGCGTCGATGAATGCCTCGCCAAGCGGCTCCACCACGTGCAAGAGCCTCAGATCGGCGCCGAGAACCTCGGCGATCATTCTCCCCCTGTCAGCCACCCGGCGGCCGATGGGGGTCAAATCGACGGCGGCAAGGACCTGCGCCACGGTTCTCTCCTCCCGGTCGAACCGATCCTAGGTGATTCCCCGGGTCGGCAATCCCGCGCGTAACCGCGATTCCAACTGCGTCTCAATCGAACATCGGCGGGATCGGGAGAGTGAGCGCATCGGCGAGAAGCGCGAGGTATTGGCTTCGGGAGACCTCGACGGCTCCCAGCGAGCGAAGATGGGTTGTCGCCCACTGCACATCGAGAAGCCGGCCACCCCCCTCAGCCAAACCCTCCACCAGCGAAACCAACGCGACCTTGCTGGCGTCAGGATCGCGGTGAAACATCGACTCTCCGGCGAACAGGCCACCGATGGCCACCCCGTACAGCCCACCGGCAAGCACGCCAGGAGCGCTCCATGCCTCGATCGAATGGGCCCAACCGAGGCGATGAAGACGTGTGTACGCGACCACGATCTCATCCGTGATCCAGCGACCGTCACGCTCGGGGTCGCCGCAACCGGCGATCACCTGATCGAAAGCCTCGTCAATCGTGACCCGATAGCGTTTCCGGGATCGTCGCAGGCTTCGCGACACCCGCAGTTCATCGAGTGGAATGTGGGCTCTTGGTTGCGGACTCCACCAGCCCAGAGAACCATCTTGAAGATGCATCGGAAAGATTCCCCGGCGATAGGCTGCCAGGAGAGTGCCCGGCTCGAGATCAGCACCCACCGCCACGACATCGTCGTCGGCGGCCGAGTCGATGTCGGGAAACACCCATGGAGTCGGTGGTGGTTCGGTTGGCAAAGCGACGCCCAAACTACCTTCGGACGCCTCTGTCTGGAGCCGGTGCCAAGGGGTAGCCTCGAACTATGCGCACGCACGAGGTACTCAACCAACCGCCTCCATTGCCCGAACTCGACCTCTTCTCCATCGACCCGGTCCTCGCCGGCGCGGTGGCCCGCGAAGGGGGTGGATGGGCCAACGAACAGCTGACGGAATTCGGACAGAAGGTCGGCTCGGCCGAAGTCAGCCAATGGGCGATTCTCGCCAATAACAATGAACCGGTCCTCCAGACCCACGATCGATTCGGCCACCGTGTCGATCAGATCGAGTTTCATCCAGCCTGGCATTCCTTGATGGAAATGTCGGTGGCTGCGGGAGTGCACTCCACGGCGTACGAGGCGGGCGAGGGCGGCCATGTGGCGCGGACCGCTCTGATGTATCTGGACAGTCAGGTCGAACAGGGTCATGGCTGTCCCATATCGATGACTTCTTCCGTGCTCGCCTCGCTGAGGACCCAGGAAGACCTTGCCAAGGAGTGGGAACCGCGGATCCTCAGCCGCCGATACGATCCCCGTTTCCTGCCCGCATCCGAAAAAGACGGCGTCCTCATGGGCATGGGACTCACCGAGAAGCAAGGCGGGTCCGATGTGAGGGCCAACACGTCGGTTGCCGAACCCGGGGATGGCGGCTTCACCGTGACGGGGCACAAGTGGTTTGTCTCGGCGCCGATATGCGATGCCTTCTTGGTTCTCGCCCAGGCGCCGGGCGGGCTGTCCTGTTTCCTCCTTCCCCGCTTTCGCCCCGATGGCAGCGTCAACGAGTTCAGGATCCAGCGGCTCAAAGACAAACTCGGCAATCGGTCGA
>JBFJTO010000061.1:0-7684 GCA_041625295.1 Acidimicrobiia bacterium
TCGCGACCCGATCCCCACCTTCACGACGTCGAGCGGAGCAGCGTCCGAACCGGCGTCCACGCCCAAGGCCCTGCCGAGGGTGGCAAACGCGGCATCGGGCGTCCGTGCCTCCGAGAGGTCGGCGAAGAAGACCCCGTCCGCGAACCCGTCGAGTTGGTCGGCGGCGGCCTGGAGGGCAAGGCGGGTCTTGCCGATGCCACCGGGTCCGAGGAGGGTGATGAGGCGGACCCCCGGGCTGGCGATGAGAGCGCCCAGGTCCTCCAACTCCCGCTCCCGGCCCAGGAAGACCGACGTCTGGGTCGGGAGGTTGTTGGGGCGCCGGTCGAGCGTCGCCAGGGGTGGGAACGTCGTTGCGAGGCCATCGATGTCGAGTTGATGGAGGTGTTCGGGCGCTGCCAAGTCCTTCAGGCGATGCTCACCGAGGTCGCGAAGCGTCCACTCCCCCGTACTTCGGTCGCCAAGCTCTGCCACGACCGATTCGGAGAGGAGTGTCTGGCCGCCGCTGGCGGCGGACATGATGCGGGCCGCCCGGTTGACAGCCGTGCCGTAGAAGTCACCGGCGCGCGGCTGGGATTCCCCCCGGTGGACACCGATCCGCACCCGCAGGGGCCCGGTGGCCGACCACGGTCCTGCAGCCATCGCCCGCTGGATGGCGACGGCCGCGGTGACCGCCTTCCCCGGGTCGCCGAACACTGCCATGAGACCGTCACCGGTGCCCTTGACAACCGTGCCTGCGGCCATCTCTATGGCCCCGTGCAGGATCTCATCGTGCCGGGCGAGGGCACCCTGCATGGCGTAGGGGAACTCCTCCCAGAGCCGCGTGCTGCCCTCGAGGTCGGTGAAGAGGTAGGTGAGCGTCTCGTGGGTATCGGGCAGCATGTGGGCCACGACGCTACTGCTCGGCTCGGCCGCGTGCCGGGGTCATCGTCGTCGCCCGACGTGGGAGCAGGGCGGTTCCGGGCCGGACCATCGTCCGCCGCTCCAGGTCACTCGAGACGCCGACCGGTCACCGCCGGTGTCTCAGCAGGGGAGATCGTCGAGGGAGAACCCGAGCATGGCAGCCTGTTCCATGAGCGGCCGGCACGCCGCGGTGATGTCGAGCTTGCTGAAGATCGCGTCCACTTCGTCCATCGAGCCCGCAGCCGCCACGCCCGCGAGGATCACTTCCCTGTCGTCGAGGGTCTGTCGCAGGGCCTGGGCGTAGGCCGCGTGGGCCTCGGCGACCGACGCCGGAGGTTCGAGGGAGATCATCGCCACCTGCGCCCGGTCGAACGCGTCCAACACGTGGGCCAGTTGCTCGGCGAACGCCGGACCGTCGAATACATCGGACCCGAACATGGCGTCGAAGGCTGGTCCCACCTCCGCCGCTGCGGTGTCGAACGCGTGACGAAGCGCCTGGAAGTAGGCCTCCTCCTCCGGGCTGGCCTCTCGCAGGAGGACCGGCGACCCGGCCAGCGTGCCCAGGAACTCCGAATAGAACGCCTTCGGATCGGGCACACCAACTGCAACTTGGATCACCACCCCTCCCTCTCCCCGAATCGTCATCCCGCCGGCCGAGCCGCCCTGGACCACGGAGACCTCCATGTCTTCAAGCACGACCAGGCCGGGATCGACCACGACGGCAGCAGCCAACTCGTCCCACAGGTAGAAGAACCCGCTGGTGGTTGTCGGGAACGCCCGCACCATCTTGGTGAGGTAGACGATGGCGTCGCTCTGTTCGGAATCCTCCAGCACGGAGCGATACCAGATCGGGACCGGCACGTCGTTGGTGGCATCGAGGGGCACCAACACGATCGGGACCCCGGCCGCGATCACCGTGCCGGCAGCCGCCTCATCGATGAAGAAGTTCCACTCGGCGTCCGTACCCTCGACATTGCCGTTCACCGCGACGGCTCCCCCCATGATGACGATGTGATCCACGTCGTTGGCCAGGCCTGGGTGCCGCTCGAGGGCCCTGGCCACGTTCGTGAGCGGTGCCACCGCCCAGATCACGACTGGACGGTCGGCGCCGGCAGCCGCCTCGGCGATGAGGTCGGGATCGCTCCTCGTCGACGGAGGGGCGTCGGACTCCGGCAATCCGAACAGGAGGTTCTCCTGCGCCGACAGGAAGGCCCGGGGCCACTCCCGGGCGCCGGCAGGGATCTCCGGATCGCACGCCACCGGGATGTCGTCCCGGTCGAACATGGCGAGAATCCCCAGGGTTACGTCCATCCCGAGGTCACAGCCGGCCTCACCGGTGGCGGGCAATGAGATGGCAATCACCTCCACCTCGGGATTGGAGAGCAGGTACATGAGGCCACCGACATCGCTCACAGTGGGGCTGTAGTCGACGATGACCGGTGTCGGCCGGGACGAGCCGGGGAAGGTGCAGCCGGACCCGATGAGTGCCCCTGACACCGTTAGCGCTGCCACCTGGCGCCCGACCCTCCAACGACGTCGACCAAACATTGCAGCTCCTCACTCGCTCATCCTGACAGACGAACGGGGGCCGAGATCGGGCGACGCGGTGGAGGTGAGGGGATTTGAACCCCTGGCCCCTACGTTGCGAACGCAGCGCCTCCACTCCTCCGACCGGGCCATATGTTCTCTGACCCGGGGTTTCGTCCTCATTGCCTTTCACCGTTTTGCGTTGTTTCGCGTCGTTTCGCGCACGAGGCGCGCGCTGTCGCATGGTTGGGCGCGGTCAACGCGGCCGGTAGGCATCCCTGCGGTGTTGCACACGGTGGATCAGAACGACCTGGTCATCTTCGAAGATCTCGTAGATGATGCGGTAGTCGCCACGTCGCGCCGACCACAGACCCTCGAGTTCACCAACCAGCGGCTTGCCGAGCCGGTTCGGGTTCTCAGCGATCGGCCCGAAGATGGACTCCAATGCAGCGTGTCGCACCTTCTCAGGGAGCTTGTTGAGATGACGGAGACCCTCGGCCGTGATCTCTATCTCGTACACGCAGCAGCCTCAGACGTGGTCCTGGAGACGCAACCGCTTGCCTTGCTCAGCGTCTCTGCGGGAACGACGAAGCGACTCCATCAGCTCATCGTCCTTGAGGATGTCGAGAGTTTCCTCGAGAGACTCGAGGTCGTCGGGGCTCAAGAGGACGAACGACGGTCGTCCGTTGCGAGTGACCAGGATGCGGTCGTGCTGGCGTTCGACCCGGTCGGCAAGTTCAGAAAGGTGGGCCTTGACCTCAGAGAATGGAAGTGTATCGCTCATGGCCACCAGTGTAGGTCAAGATTTTGACCTACACTAGGGCGGGATGCTTGACCAAGCGTGCTACTACTTGGGAGAGGTCATCGCTGAAGATGGCCGAGATGCATCCCGATCGCCACGCTCGGCGACGTGGATCATGGCTTGTGTGATACCTCGATCATGGACAGAGACAAAGTCACATCATCCAGGTTCGTCGGTTCCCGCAGCACCACCCGAAAGCCGTGAGACCGTAGGATTGCTGCACACGAGAGCGTCGGGTCACTCAGCGGTTGATGCGACAGACTCACGCTGAGGTGCACGCGTTCCGGTGGCCCTTGAGCGGACACGACCACACCGGGCAGGCATCCATTCCCGGAGACTGCCACTAGCAGAACGGATGGTTGGGATCCGGGGAGTAGGACTGCTTTCCCGGCTGCCCACTCGTCGATGTCGTCCACCAAACCCGCAAGAGCCTCGCCGAGAGGGTCCACCCACACGACGCTGTCGATGAGTCCTTCTGGGTCCGCTCCGATGTAGGGGCCGCCCCCGATGTGTGGGTTGTCAACGTCACTAGACCCTGTGGGATGCTGTCCGCATCCCGCGATGAAAATGATGATCGTCGCGAGCAGGGCTGCGCTGCCAGCCCTGGGTGGAAACGGTTTCACCACGTAGTCATGACGTAAGGATGTAGGAGGCTTAGGTCTGCTGAGATCGAAGCACTCGTCCAGAAGTACCTCGACGGGGCCGGAACAACTGAACTCGTCCGCCACTACGGCATCCACAAGGAGACCGGCTGGAACCACCTCGAACGAGCCGGCATCCCACGAAGACCCGCAACCCGAAAGCCAACTGACAACCAAGTTCTGGAAGCAACCGCGCGGTACGGCGAAAGACTCTCACTCAAAGCAATCGCTACGAGGCTGAAGGTTGACGCTGAAACACTGAGAAGGGAGTTCATCAGGGCTGGGATTCGCCGAAGATAGTGTGAGCTCCACGATGTCGCCCTGGTCAGGCTGTGGTCTCCGCACCAGATGAGGTACCTTGGCCCGCGAGACTCAGTGCTGGCCATCCCCCATAGGGAGCACGGTGATAGTCCTTTCCAGGTGCTCCTCCATCAAGGTCAGTTCAGCGCTCGCTCTGAACTGTGCCGCTTCGGCAGAACCATGGCACCCTCTTGTTCCTGTGTCGACGAGGACAGTGATCGTCGCAGCACCAAAGACCGCGGTGACAGCCCCCGGTTGCTGCCGCCACGGGTCATTCATGCACACAGGGCCTCCGTTGTACTCGACCACGATACGGTGATCATCCACGATTCGCGACACGGCGAACTCCTCGGTAGGCGGCTCCGGCGGCACCTCCTGCATTCTGATGGCTGTGATCCCCTCTAGCACGGCCGGGTCTCCCTCCGGCGCCGGCCCACACGCGACCAAGACGACCACCATCAGGCAAGTCAGGATGGCACCCATACGAGACTTAGCTATTCACGAGGGTGACGCTCAGATATGAGAGCGCGTCGGCGATCCGCACAAAGTGCCCTTGTGTCGTACTGACGAGCCCTGCGGCCCACGTCCCGTTATACACCGGAGCCCCGCTGTCTCCCCCGGAGGGCAGGAATGTCGCCTTGGCGCCGACCTGCGTGCACGAGCAACTCGCACCCGTCCAAGTCGTGTAAGACGCACTGATCGTTCCGCAGAGGTTCCCCGACATCGCTCCCGACATACAAATGGGCATACCATTGTAGAGCAGCCCATTGCTGTAGGAGAATAGAATGGGCTTCGTGGACGACGTGTTCCAATAGACCTTGTTTGAGGCTTGAGAATCCGTCATCTGGACTGTCATGGCGTCATAGCCACCCACGTAGATCGAAGCGAGTTCGCTCCCGACAGAGCCGTAGCCAGCGTGATACCAAGTGTTGCTGCCCGAATACCCGCAGTGGCCGGAGGTCAGGAACTGCTCGTCGCTGCCGCTCCTGACGTGAAAACCCATGGTGCAGGCTGGGCCCGCACTGCTTCCCTGCCGGACAGCGATCCCGCCTCGCATCGGGTAGTCGCAGTCCTCCCGTGACGCGCAGTTGGCCTCGACGACGCGCGCTGCAGGGACGACGCGCAGCTGGACAGCGGACGCGTTCGCCAACGCCAACTCCAGCCGTTCGAATGCCCCTCGGTCAAGGTCGTCCGCCAGCTCAAGGATGAGGCCGTTCTCAGCCACCCCGATGCCAATCGAGACAATTCCGGCATCAAGACGTGCCATTCGCGCGACCCCCCAGAGGTGATCGATAGCCTCGGCCAGCTCCTTGAGGCTCCGCTCGACAACATGGACCCTAGCCCTGGATGCAACGGCAGACGGGACTCCCGCCTTGATGGCTTCTCTGTCCGCGGTTGAGGTGACGTAGAAATGGATCGTCCCCGATCCTATGTGCTCCAATCGCAACCCTCCGAAGCCGTCGGATGCGGCAGCCCGCTCGATGACGCCCGCAAGGTCAACTGCAAGCTGGCGTCGGTCAGCCAGCTGTTGTGCCTCGGACGCTGTCAACAAGAAGCCGGTCTCTGCAAGCTGCTCGAGCGCGTCGCTGTCAGCAAGCAAGTCATCTACTCCCTGTGCAGGGAAACCGAGTGCTTCACGGCCCCGTGCCAGCGCATCAACATCGTTCCAGACCCGCGCTCTGTCGTCCTGATTCCGCACCGCTGTTGCCGGTTCAGTGGCTAGCGCTGTGACCGCAAGGACAATCGCGACAACCAACGCTCCGCGTCTAAGCGAGGCAGGGGTGTCTCCTTCGTCGTTCTTCGTCGCCCTTGGTGCTGCTCGAGCTGTCATCGCGTCTCTCTCTTCTGGGTTCCGGCTCGAACAACCCTGAGCCTTTCAGAACCCTGCTGTTGTATGGATTCGCCAAACGGTCTTGTACGTCGGTTCCGCTTCTCCCCTCCACTTGTCCGGCACGAAGCAATGCCCACGATTCTCCGAAGACCCCAACCGAGATGGGCCCAGTGCCGGTCGGTTGCCGGTGGAGTGTCGAGTCCTAGTTCGATTGTGCAATTGAGTTGGGACTTCCTGTTTGGAAGGACCGAGAACCCGCAGGCCTCTTACCTGCAGGTCGATGTGAAGAGCCGTGTTCGATTCCTTGACTACAAACGACTGACTGCAGGCGACTGCAGTGTGCGCACTTTGGGGTGACCGCCCGTGCCCGAGACCCGGTTCTTCTTCTCGATGCTGTTTCCCTCGGTGCACTGGTCGTTGTCGTGATACCGATTGGCACCCGACAACTTCGAATGAAACGGCAAGACTCTCGCCATGGCTACCTCCTTGGATACCCCAGATGGCGAACCGACACGGCGGGTCGGACACGGGTCTGGGCTGGTTCTCTCGAGAAACGTCGCGATGCGCTTCTCGAGCTCGCGGATAGGCGGGATCCTGGCCTGCCTTGGCCTCCTTTGATCTGGGCAATCTGGGCGATTCGGTCTTGGGGTTCGATCCTGCTCGGTACGGTCGACCCTCCGGGTGGTGCGAACCGGCGTCGATGCAGGGTTCCTCTCTCGGAATCGGCTCTGCGTTTGTTCGATCGTCCCTCCTTCCATCAGATCGCGCCCGGTCATGCCGTCTCGTGCCATCATGCCTTTTCGTGGCACCGGCCTCAGCACGCTGGGAGCATTCGCACTTCCCACGGCTGCCCAAAGCACCAATGTGTTCCCCCAAGATTGCCCGATCCGCCCCTGCCGGTTCGCGTGGGACAGAAGGACGCTGAATGCCTCGTCGCCTCTGCCTGGAATGGGGCTTGGCGTTCCAGCGATCGAGGTGCCTATGTCTCCTTGTTTCTCGACGATCTTGCATCTTGGGGAATCGGCAGGTTTCGGTGCCGCATCAGAGCAATCACCGCGACGATCCGAACAGCCCGGAACACACGAACAGACATAGCCACCCTCCAATAGGTGTCAGTCACCTCCCTTCATTGCTCGAAAGAACGAAACCAGATCCGAAGCGAACCAGACCGAACCCAGCGGTGAATACTCAACAAGGCGGGGGGCGATCTGGTGGCGTGGGCGCCACCCTCCAAACACGGCAACACGACATCGAGCGACCCCCGCCCCGGTGAGTGATCGGTGCCCCGGGCGCTAGCGACGGGTCCGGCATCGACGAACTCGGTGCGCTACGCGCTGTCTCGTTCTGGAGCCTCCTGTCTGGCCATTTCCCGATCCGTCGCTGCTGGTTCGCGGGAGCGGGAAAGAGTTGCGGTCGGCGTCGCCTATTCCTGGAGTTGAGCCTGCGATCCAACAACCGAACTCCTTCAAGGATCTTCCTGCGAGGGCTCTGGGATCAATACTGCCTTGGCGGGTTCCGGACATCCGTCGGGGCGGGCCGTCTGGTGTCGTGCTGCCGCGTTTGGAGGGTGGCGTTCACGTCACCTGGGCGGCCCGCCCGTTCGCTCTTCGCCGGTGGGCCTTCATTAGTTCGTATTGGAGCCGGTCTGGCTGGTCAGTGATGTTCCCCGGGTTTCCGGAGTCA
>JBFJTO010000062.1:0-7668 GCA_041625295.1 Acidimicrobiia bacterium
CCGCCGACAACGAGGTGGCCAGGACGAAGACCGACCGCAACGGCCGGTTCACCCTGAAGCTGCCGGAAGGCTCTTACATTCTCGTGCCGCAGCAGGTCGAAGGGTTGCTCGGTACCGCGTTCATGCAAGGGATCGTCGTGCCCGGCACAACCCTGCTCGACGTCGCTTACGACACCGGCATCCGCTGACGCCCGATCAGAGCTTGTGCATGCGGCCGACCGCCAGGCCCCAGTCCCATCCGCTCAGGTCGGGTGGCTCGATTCCCAGGGTGGTGAGGACTGGCTGACCCGTCACGAGGGGACGCAGCTGTCGATCTGGGAAGGGTGTTCGGGCGAACCCCCGGGCGATGCGGGGAAGGGACCGAGGGTTGCGCCGCGTGAGCTCCGGCCGTCCATCACCGATTGCGAGCCGTGGCTTCGACCCGCAAGATCACTGCGTCGCTCACGGCATCTATCTCGTGCCCCACGGTGGTCGTTCCTCGCGCCGTCGCCACGATGACCAGAAAGGCAGGTTGGTCGCACCGCACTGCCCACTTCGCCGCGGTCGAAGCTCCGGGCTTCAAGGCACGAACATCAGCTTGTGGCCCACTCCGAAGCGCGAGAACGCCGCCGTCCACATGGAGCACGACTTGGATGTTGTCGAGGAACACCCCGGTTTGGTTTGTGACGGTCGCACTGAGCTTCGTCCACTTCCCTGCCCGTATCACGGCCGGCTCATCAAGGACGATCTGGAGTGGGCCTGCAAGCGGTTCGATCGATGCTTCGAGCTGGACTCCACCGGACGCCTGGCCCTTCAGCTGGAATCCCAGGAGTAGCAGGGCCGAGACACCAAACAACCCCAGCACTGCGAGCCCGCGCCGAGGCGTCATCGGCGTTCGATGGAGAAGGTGAACTTGCGCCGGAGCACCCTTGCCGCGAGCGAAGCGACCACCAATGCAGTGAGTCCGTACACGATCAGCGGGTTCTCCTTCAGCCACGAAGCCAGCGGCGAGATGATCGAATCGGGACGCGCAACCTCAAAGGTCAACTTGGCGGCAGCCGCCGCCCCGACTGATGCCCCTTGCCTTGCAGGCACGATGCTGGCACCAACCAACCCTCCGTATGCACCCAATGAGGCATCGTCAGGAACGTGCAGGACCATCAAGACGACTTGGGAATCTCCCGGGCCGAGTTCGAACCGCTCTGGGTTCAGTGAGAACCACCCTCTGTCCAGAGGGAGCGCATCCTGGTCCCGCACAGCCCTGACCTCCATCAGGTATGTGGAGGTGTCCATGCCGGGATTGGACACCTCCATTTCAGGAAGCCTGTAGTCCTGGCCGCGGATCAGTGGTTCGTTGATCTTGATCGAGCCAAGGTTGATCGAGACACCCTGATCGGCGGCTGCCGGTATCACACCTGCAACTGCCGTCAGCAGGATTAGCGCCGCGAGAGCGACATCAATCCGCACCGTGAGTCCGACCTACGGCAACGTGGCCGTGAAGGTGTAGGTAAACGTCATGGTCTCGCCAACACCGGTGCTACCGGAGCACGGCATCATCAGGTAGGGGTAGAACAAGTATGCGGTGCCCGTATTGACCAGCGTGTCGGTCGAGCCGAGCCAAGTTGGATTCAAGTCCAAGCTCCCCTTAACGCCTGCACCAAACTGATCCGGTCCGAGCGAGCAGACGAGCCCGGAGCCGTTCCATGCCACGGTCCACGCCCCTGTTCCGCTACCGGCCGCATCAGATACCCTCGCGTAGAGGTCCATCGTCTGGGTGGTGCACGGCGAGATTCCAATGCTGGCGAGCGAAGCCTCCGAATTGGTAGCGGCCGTGCTGAACCCCTTGGCTCCGAAATTGAGCGTCGTACTCGGCACGGTGATACAAGGTCCATCGACCTGAACCGTTGCATCGATGTCCCCGGTCGGAGCCGCCCCGGCCGGTGCTGCGGCAAGCAGCAACAGAAGAGCCAGGATGGCTACCTTGGGCAACCGCCTGTCCGCTTTGAATGTCTGTGTCGACATCAGGTTCTCCTTCGCACCAGCGGCGGTGACCTATCTGGTCACGTCCCCCTCTGGCTGCTGCTTCAAATGGTCACCCGACCGAGGGAGACCGTCGTGAGTAACCCGATACTCAATGACGCGCCAGTCCATACCTACTGGCCTTCGAGTTGACCGAGAAGTCTGTGGTTCCGCAACGGATTGGGTTGTATAGGCAGCCCCGACCTCTGTTTGTGGCCGGTCGAAGTAGGGCCGTCCGTCCCGCCCGCGACAACTTCTCTGAGACGATGCGAATGCGGATGTTGTCCCAGTGGTTGCGGCTGACCGGTAGATAGGCGTGTCCGAGTCGGCCGCCGAGGCGAGACGCTCCGCGATGGAGATCGTCAGGACCCCATGGTCGTACCCCTGAAGCTGCCGGAAGGCTCTTACATTCTCGTGCCGCAGCAGGTCGAAGGGTTGCTCGGTACCGCGATGATGCAGGGGCTCGAAGTGCCGTCGCCGGTGATCCTCGACGTCGCTTACGACACCGGCATCCGCTGACGCCCGATCAGAGCTTGTGCATGCGGCCGACCGCCAGGCCCCAGTCCCATCCGCTCAGGTCGGGTGGCTCGATTCCCAGGGTGGTGAGGATGGTGGAGATCTGGCTGCGATGCTCGGTGCTGTGGTTGAAGGCCTGGGCCAGGATCACGGTCGCCTCGACGGTGTATCGATCTCTCTGACCACCGACCTCGAGGATCCGTTCGGCAGGATCATCGACGGCTGCGATCAGGGACTCTCCGGCGGCTGCCGCCATCTCGGAGATGGCGTCGAACCCCGGCCAGGGGACGCCGTCTGTGAACCGCGGGGAGGGTTCATGGCCGAGCCGGGTCGCATACCCCGCCTCCGACGAGACGATGTGGCGGAAGGTGTTGCGAATCGTGCCGTAGGTTCCCACGGCATCGGTGTCGAGTTGTTCATCGGTTAGGCCACGGCAGGCGTCGATGATCGTCTGGTTGGCCCACTCGTTCTGTCGGAAGAAGTCTGCGGCAAGGTTGGTCATGGCTCCGAGGATAGGTGCCGGTCACGAGAGCGGCCCCGACTGACCCCGATGAGACCCACCGTGCGAAAATCGGTGCTCACGACGCGAGATCCTCGTCAGAGGTGGCCAAAGAGTGGGCCGCAAGATCGACGGTGTCGCATCCACGGAGCGAGTGGTCTTCTGCGGGTTGGCCCGCCTTGGGGGGAGCAACGGCTCGATCCACTTCTTCTCTCGCGCCAACGGGATTGACCGTAGGATCGATTGCCGAGGGATCTATTGGCGACTCTTACGTTTCTCTTCACCGATATTGAAGGGTCGACCCGGCTTTGGGAGGCCCACCCAGAGGCGATGCGGGCTGCGCTCGATTTACACGACTTGGCGCTGGGCGAGGCCATCGCAGAGCACCACGGCAAGGTCTTCAAGCACACCGGTGATGGGATGCTGGCGGTGTTTTCTTCCGCCCCCGACGCGGTTGCCGCCGCCTCTCATGCTCAACAGGCGATCGTCGCCACCGACCACCCCAAAGTGGGGGTTCTGCGGGTGCGGATGGCGGTCCACACCGGTGAGGCCGAGCCGCGCGGTGATGACTTTTTCGGCCCCGGATTGAATCGGGTGGCGCGCCTGCTTGCCGTTGCCCATGGCGGTCAGATCCTGGTGGGGATGGTCACCGAAGGTCTGGTTGGGTCTTGGCTCCCCGATGGCCTTTGTCTTGTCGATCTGGGCGAGCATCAACTCCGTGACCTGGCTCAATCCGAGCGGGTGTTTCAGTTGAGCGGAGACGGCCTCCCCTCAGAGTTTCCCCCGCTGGCGACGTTCAGGGGAATCCCCAGCAATCTTCCCGTTCCGGCTACGAGTTTCGTCGGGCGAGATCGAGAACTCACCGATTTGGAGGAGCTGGTGCGGGGAGCCCGCCTTGTCACGGTCACCGGTGTTGGCGGTGCTGGCAAGACCCGTGTCGCCCTGCAGGTGGCCTCGTCGATGGCGACGGAGTTTCCGGGCGGAACCTGGCTGGTGGAACTGGCGCCGGTCACCGACCCCGACCTCGTGATTGCTGCAGCGGCAAGAGCGTTGGGGGTGATAGAACAGCCCGGCCAGCAGTTATTCGAGAGCCTGGTCGAGCGACTGGCGGGGTCGAAGACTCTGCTGATAATCGACAATTGCGAACATGTGATCGGGGCAGGTGCCGATTTGGCCGAAGCGGTCCTGACAGGCACGGAGGGTGTCAAGATCATCGCCACGAGCAGAGAGCTGCTGAACATTGGAGCTGAGGTCGTGTTCGGCATGAGATCCATGTCGGTACCTGGCGTTGGCGAGAACCTGACTCGAAATGAACTTGAAGGGTTCGACGCTGTGCGCCTGTTCGTGGATAGGGCTTCGGCATCAAGAACTGACTTTCGGTTGACTGACGACAACGCCACCTCGGTCGCCGAGATCTGCAGGCGTCTCGACGGGATGCCACTTGCCCTCGAACTTGCCGCTGCGCGGGTTCGGTCGTTCAGCCCCGCCGAGATAGCTGATCGGCTCGATCAGCGGTTCCGGCTCCTTACCGGTGGGTCCCGCACCGCGTTGCCCCGCCAGCAGACGTTGGCGGCGGCGATCGACTGGTCGTATCAACTTCTCGACACTGCCGAGCGGGCGTTGTTTGAGCGACTTTCGGTGTTCCAGGGCGGTTTCACCTTGGCTGCAGCGGAACGTGTTTGTGTCGAGGACAGCGTCGACACCTTCGATGCGCTCGACTTGGTCCCGTCTCTGATCGACAAGTCTTTGGTGATGGTCGGTGAGAGCGACAGTGAGACACGGTATGCGCTTCTCGAAACGATCCGCCAGTTCGCCCGGGACCTGTTGCATACACACGAACGGGCGGATGGCTTTCGACTCCGTCACGCCGACTACTTCGTGGAGTTCGCGGAATCGGCTCAGGCACAGTTGAGGGGGCCAGACGAGGGCCTCACGCTTGAGCGTATCGGAGCGGATCTCGACAACCTTCGGCACGCGATGAGCTGGTCAATTGAGTCGGGGAACCCTGAGCTGGGGATTCGGATCGCCTGTGCGATGAGTCGGTATTGGTGGCTTACCGGCCAATACACCGAGGGTTTTCGTTGGTTGGATGTCACGCTCAAAGCTTCCAGCAGTTTGAGGCCCGGCTATGCCGCGGCGCGGGGCCACCTCGCTCTCAGTTCTCTGGCCGGATGGCTTGATCTCGACGACGTCCGTAAGAAGCATTTGGCCACCTCGCTCGAGATCTTCCGTCAATTAGATGCCGAAGGCGCCAGTGCCGAGGTGGTCGCGGCGGGGCTGATCTCGGCTCGGATCAACCTCGAATCGGATCCAACACGCATCCTCGAGTTGTACGGGGAAGCGCTCGAGATTGCCCGGCGCTATGAGGATCAATCAGGAATCGCCTCAGCGCTGGGGATGATCGCCGACACCCAAGCCAGACTTGGGAACCTCGACAAAGCCCGCGCCGTGTTCGAAGAGTCGATCGCTGCGACTGCGCAGCTTGAATCTCCATCCGACAGCATGTGGGCGATCGGCCAACTGGCTCAGGTCGAGTTGGGTGAGGGGAGTCCCTCCCGCGCCGAAGCTGCATTTCGTCGGGCATTGAGCCACGCCATCGAAGCTGGACTGGTCGAGTGGGCCGCGTTCGTGCGAACCCAGATCGCAATGGCCCGCCACGACTCCGGGACTCCGGGTATGCGGGCCGAGTTCGCCACCCAGGTGGGTGTCGCATTGGAGAAAGAAGATTGGCGCAAATCCCTGTTGATCCTGTCGGGGTGGCTGGTCGAGCGGGCCGACCTGGACCTCGCAGCGGGTGAAGCGGATACTGCAGCGCTTCTGATAGGGGCTTCTTTCGCTCTCGACGAAACGTGGCGTCCGCTCCAGTGGAAACTCGAGAGCCGCCGGCGCAGGGTCCTCGGCCAGTTGGAAACGATGTTGGGAGAAGCCGAGGTCGAGGCTGCGATGGCCAAGGGCGCCGGGTTGAGCGTCGACGACCAGTGGGCGCTGGTGACGGCGGCCGGGTGATGGAGCGTGTGACGAGGAGTTTCCAGGTTTCTTCACCGTCAAACGGCGGCTCAAACGAACGGGCGTCATGTTGAACCTGTGGCAAGGAATAGGAGACATGCCATGACACTCGAATCCATCGCCAACAGCATTGCCGAGAACGGCACCAGCGCCGAGGCACCGGTCCTCGAAGCGATGGCCCGGCTGGCCCGCACGTATGCGCCGGGAGCCTCTGCCGCTCTCATCGACTGGTCAGGCCCGGAAGTTGTTCGTCTCAGGGCATTCGTTCTAGTCGCTCGAGCCATCTCACGACATCTTCCCGAGTTCGATGCAGCGGACCTGTTGGACACCACCGCCGCTGCGCAAGCCGCATGAGTACGTTGAATAGATGTTGAAGATCCACCTGATCGGAAAACCCCGCCTGGAGAGGGACGGTCGGGGGATCCCGGGGCCCCGCGGCCACAAGACGTGGGCACTGCTGGCCAGGCTGGTTCGCTCGGCGGATCCGGTCTCACGCCAGCGGTTGGTTGATGAGCTGTTCATCACGGCGGATGACCCGATGCGAGCCCTGCGCTGGTCGCTTGCCGAGGTGCGGCGGGCCACAGGTCTCACCGGGGGTTTCCGGGGCAACCCTGTGGTTCCCGGATTCGGTGACGACACGGTTGTCGATGTCACAGAGGTCGCCGGAGGCGATCTCGCCGGAGGAATCCCCGAGGGTGAGTTCCTCGAAGGAATAGATGTACGGGCATCGCCGGGATTCGAGTCGTGGATTCTGATCGAGAGGCAACGGGTCGACAGCGAGCTTCTCTCGGCACTCCGCCAGGCGACCCTGCATGCCCTGGCGGGTCACTCCTTTGATCGCGCCGTCGACCTGGCCGGGGCCATGGTCAGGCGCGCCCCCTTCGATGAGAGCCCGCATGTCCTGCTGGTCAAGGCGCTGGCTGCTTCGGGCGATGCCGAAGCGGCGGGCAGACAAGTGGAGGCCAGCGAGGCGATGTTCACCGAGGAGATGGGTGTCACTCCGACCAACGCAATTCGCAACGCCGCCCGTCCCAATGTCGCTGCTGCGGTACCGGGGGTCTCGGCTCGAGCGTCGGCCCGGTCGCTGCTCGAAGCCGGCCTGGCCGCGGTTTCGGCGGGCGCCGCCGACGCCGGGATCGAATGTTTGCGCCGGGCGTCATCAGACGCCGAGAGCGCCGGCGATTCCGAGCTTCTCAGCCGGTGCCTCTTCGAGTTGGGTGTCGCGCTCGTTCACTCGATCCGCGGCTATGACGATGAAGGCGCAGTGGTTCAACAGTCATCGATCGAGTCGGCAACCGCCGCGGGTGCGCAGATCACGGCTGCCAAGGCGATGTCTGAACTTGGATATGTGGATCTGCTTGCCGGGCGGCGCCTGAGCGCAACCCGGTACCTGGACGGCGCCGAAGCATTGGGATCGGGCGATCCTGCTCTTCTTGCAGCAGTGGCCGGTTTCAAGGCGATGAATCTCAGCGATTCGGGAAGAGGTCGAGAAGCCGGCGACCAGTACCACCAGGCGATCGAATTGGCGAGAGCTGCCGGTGCCACCCGCCGGGAGATCTGGGCGCTGGGCTTGGGCTCTCGCACCTTCTATGCGTTGGGGGAACTCGAAGAGGCAGCAGATTGGGCTCAGCGGTCCCGGAAACTTGCCA
>JBFJTO010000063.1:0-7621 GCA_041625295.1 Acidimicrobiia bacterium
CTGCCGACCGCCTCGAGCTTCCGCAATCAGAGAGGCCCGAGACCCAGACGTGGAGTGCCGACGAGCTGGCCCGTTTCCTCTCCCACGTCGAATCACATCGCCTCTATGCCGCCTTCGTGGTCCTCTGCTCCACTGGGATGCGTCGCAGCGAACTGCTGGGTCTCAGGTGGCGCAGCATCGACCTAGAAGCCGGGACTGCGGCGATCGTGGACACCGTGGTGATGGAGGCAAACCGTCCGAAGTTCAGGCTGGGCACGACCAAGTCTCGGCGATCCCGACGGGTGATCGCCTTTGATGCGGCCACCGTCACCGTCATTCGCGAGCACAAGGCGCGTCAGAACGGCGAGCGTCTCCGCGCAGGCGAGGCGTGGCAGGAACTCGACCTCGTCTTCAGCACACCCCTTGGCGGGGTCGTCTCGCCCAACATGTTCACCAGATGGACGAAGAAGCTCGCTGTGGAGGCGGGAGTACGACCACTCACTCCCCATCCAGCTGGGCGGCACACCTGGGCGACACTGGCCCTCTCGTCGGGGAAGATCCATCCCAAGGTCGTCCAGGAGCGTCTTGGCCACTCCTCGATCTCAATCACCCTCGATCGCTACAGCCACGTGACACAAGGGATGGACCGGGAGGCAGCCGAGATCGTGGCGAGGATGATCAAAGACTCTGGGTAGTTATAGTTGACTCGAGCCCTGTTGCAATTGTGGGTAGTTATGGGTACTATTGCGCTCTTGACTACTCGGTTGCCTGTTTCGGTCGGTTCTCGCCAGGGTCTCTCCAAGGTGGTCTCCACAGCCGAAGTGCAGCGAGTGCTGCTGACCAACCATGGTCGTGTCGTCGCGGTCGTGGACTCTGCTGAGCGTCTCGATGAGGACCTGCGCCGGCTGCGAGAGGCCGCTGACAGCATCATCGAGTTCGCTACGGCCGACGCGACACGCAGCGCGGGCAACAGGTGGGATCTCGACGCTGTCTGTGACCGCCTGGGACTGGACAGCTCGATGATACGCGATCGTGCGCGAACTACCGCAGCACGGTGAGGTCTGGGGAGCGTTTCCCCGCCGACCAAGCTGAGGTTGTCTTCTCCGACATCTTCGTTGAACAGATTGAAGACAACCTCGATCGGGCTCAGGCCGAAGAAGTCCTCGCCGATGTAGTTCGGCTCTGCGAAAACCCTTCCGGGTCGCACCCTCTTCATGCTCCCCTGACGGGCTGGAACACGCTCGAGGTCCTCGGACGATCTAGACGTGTGGTGTTCCACGCCCGTCTGGTAGAAGGCCACCCTTTGATCGATGTCCTCTGTTTGGGGCCGAGATCCAACTCCGAGGTGTACGACGTAGCCAAGGCTCTCCGGGACGGTGGACTGCTGAGCGAAGATTCGTTTACCCAGATCTGGGAAGCTCTTCAACTGCTGGACGTGACTGCTCGGGACGTCGGCCTCGACGAATGGGACTTTCTACCCGCTCCGGCACCGGAGGGCATGCGCAAGGCGGCGGTGGCTGCAGGCGTTCTGACCGAGGAGACCGCGCGACTGCTCTCTAAGGACGAGCTCGAAGCAGCGTTAGAGCACGGGTGGGCCCCAGACGGAACGGCCGACCCCGCCAGGGCTCTGAACGCCGCCATCGCTCGGCACCGAACGTCGAACCGCCCTGACGTTGGAGCGATCCTGGCCAGCCGTGGGGAGGACCGCTGTGATGAGTTCATGCCGAGGGCAAAACAGCGTTGCGTCCGAAGAGCAGGGCACCCCGGGCCCCATCGGGCATACCATTAGCTGGATCATGGCGGGCTGATGACCCGATGTGGACGAAGAAGCCCGAGACGGGAGGACAATGACTGAGCCAAGGATTGTCTCTGATCCCAAGGTCATGATGGGAAAGCCCGTCGTCGCGGGAACACGGATCGGTGTGGATCTCATCCTGGAAAAGCTCGGCAGCGGCGAACCGATCGAGGGTGTGCTCGAGTCCCATCCCCATCTGTCACTTGATGACGTTCTGGCGGCCCTCCGGTATGCCGCTGAGGTTCTGCGGACAGAGGTCGTTTACTCCATCGACGCCTGATTCGCCGTGAATCTGGTCGCCGACGAAGGCGTTGACCGACCGATCGTCAACCGCCTACGCGAGGAGGGTCATGATGTCCTCTATATCGCAGAGCTGGAGCCCGGTATGGACGATGAAGACGTGTTGGCTCGGCGACGTCAACTGACGCAATTCTCCTGACCACGGACACGGACTTCGGTGAGTTCGCCTTCCGGCAGCGTCGTTTACACGCTGGCGTGATCCTGCTCGATTTGGCAGGCTTGACTAATGAGACCAAGGCCGAGATCGTTGCCGAGGTCTGTCGCACACGCGCAGCAGAGCTAGCTGGCGCATTCAGTGTCATCTCCCCCGGCCAGCTTCGGATACGGACCAGGTCCTGACGGCACACCGTGACTCAATCGCGGTTCGAACCATGATCAAGGCGCCTCAAGTCAAGGAGATCTCCACGGTGTCACCCACGACTCTGACTTCGACCTGCTCTCGACGGTGGCTGTTGCCGACCCGGTAGCTGACAGCGGCGAAGCTGATACCACCTGACGAGTCGACTTTGCGAACTACAGGCTGGCCCATGGTGGGCGGTCGGAAAGGTCTTGCTCGTGGCTGTCGACGCCACACTCCGGGTTCTGCTTCTGGTGGGTGTTGGCGGACGTGGGTGGCCGCGAGATGTCCTCGAGAGCGGCCGTGGTCGGCGGGTGCGGCCGTATTCGGATCCCGCCACCTGCCGGATTTCGGTCGCAGTCTCAGCAGTTCCCCTTTCCGGCGGTCTTGACAGCCAGACGTAATTCCTGTAAATAAATGAGTACTCATTTATTTTGGAGGAAAGAGCAGACCGCCATGCCCAAGGTCTCCGAAGCCCACCTGGAGAAGCGTCGTCAGCAAATCCTCAGCGCAACAGTCGTATGTGTCGCGAGCAACGGCTTGCACAACACGACGATGGCCGACATCGCCAGAGAGGCCGGCGTAAGCGACACACTCGCCTATCGCTACTTCAGCAGCAAGGAAGAGCTCTTCGAGGCCGCGGTTCGTCGCTATGGGGATTCGGACGCGGAGCTACTCCTCGGCATTCCCGGGCAAGCCGATGACATTCCCGCCCTAGTCGACCTGTTGTTCAGCACGAATCTGCGCCGATTCGACCATCCCGATGAGATGAAGTCCGCAATGGGAATGCACTTCCAATCATGGGGCGAGGCCCTGCACGACGAGGAGATCCGAGGTGAGGTCGTCAATCGTTGGGAACACCACTTCGATCTCACTGAGTCGGTCTTCAAGAGAGCTCAAACCCTGGGCCATATCTCGAACGAGTTCGATGCGCGGGTGCTGGGTTGGCTCATCATCGCTCTTCACTATGGCCTGAACCTTCTTGCTGTCCTCGACCCTGAGGTCGATCTTGAGAAGTGCCAGGACGCGATGCTGAAGATCACCTTTGGTGGACTCGAAGACGACGAAGACAGCAACGAACCGTAAAGAAGGGAGGAACGGCAGTTCATGGAGGATGCACGTCAGCTGGCAACGAACATCATCCTGGATCTCCGGTGGGTCTCCCCCGAGGATGTCACCAGAGTCGGAGCGAAGGCAGCGAACCTCGCTTCGCTTATCCAAGCGGGCTTCCCGGTACCCGACGGCATTGTCCTCACCACAGACGCCCGCGCCCACCTCTCTGGGGCCGGTCCCTCCGGCACAAAGCTGCGAACCATCCTCGAGGAGGTGGTGGATCGATCTGGCAGCTCTTCTTTGGCGGTCCGCTCGTCGGGAGTTGCCGAAGACCACCCCGATGCCTCCTTCGCCGGCCAGTACCAGACGGTCCTCGATGTCCAAGGCCTGGATGCTCTGGAGGAGGCGGTCTACCACTGTTGGGACTCCGTCTTGGAGAGCCATGTGACTGCCTACCGCGCGACTCATGGTTCGGACGCCACGGACATGGCGATCCTGATCCAACGGATGGTGGATGCCGACGCGGCAGGCGTGGCCTTCTCCGCCAATCCGGTAACCGGCGTCCGGCAGGAAGCTGTCATCAACGCCGTTCGCGGCCTGGGAGACAGACTCGTATCGGGAGAAGCATCTCCGGACGAGTGGGTTGTGAGCGGAGACGACGCCCGATGTGAAACGTCGACTGAGCAGGCGATCGATGCCGACCAAGCCCTCGCCATCGCAGAGATGACCCGGCGCGTGGAAGCCCACTTCGGAACTCCCCAGGACATCGAATGGGCCATTTCAGGAGGCCGGCTGCACCTCCTTCAGGCCAGGCCCATCACCGCGCTGCCTGAGCCGCCAGTTGAACCCATCCCGATTGAGGTGGAGATACCACCCGGATTCTGGTTCTTTGATGCCAGCCACGCCTCGGATTCCCATGTCCCCATTGACGCTTTCCTCATCGATCTGGTCAAACCGGCGAGTGCCAGCTGGAGCGAGGAATTCGGCTACCTGTTCGACGGCGTGGAGTTTCGGATGATCGGAGGCTGGCCCTATCAACGGATGGTGCCCCTCGGAGACAGGCAGGGACCGGTACTGCCGACATGGCTGATGTGGATCCTCGTCCGCACCGTCCCCATGCTTCGGCGACGGATAGTCCGAGCGATCGAAACCGTGCGCTCCGACAAGCCGGGCCGCTATATCGATCGCTGGCACGACGAGTGGCAGCCGGAGATGGAGAGGTCGATCGCCCGGCTCCGGGAGGTCGAGCTGAACTACCTAACCGACCAGGAGCTCCTGATCCACATCGACAGGGCCCACCAACTTATGTTCCGGGGCCTCCAGATCCACATGTTGTGTGCCGGCGCCGTGGCGCCGATCCTCTATGAGCTGGTCAACAGGGCGACGGAGTTGCTGGGGTGGGACGCAGCCACGACGATGGAACTGGTCAGTGGCACCTCCTACAAGTCGACAGAGCCCGCTCGACGCCTCAGGGACCTTGCCGACCTGGCCAGCAACTCCCCTGAGCTTCTCCGCTTTGTGGAGAACCGGAACGAGATGACCCTGGAGCGTCTGAGGGAAGTGAATCGCGAGTTCTCTGAGCGCTTCTCGGCCTACCTCCAGGAGTACGGGTGCAGGGCCTTGGGCCATACGACCCTTGGTGCCCCCACGCTGTCCGAAAAGCCAACGCTGTTGCTCGGGGTGATCGCCGGACAGATCGAGCACGGCTACAACCCTGACAGGGACCGGGAAGCGAACGCTCACCGACGCGCCGAAGCCCTGCGCCAGGCAGAGGAGAGGCTCGGAGACCGTCAGGAAGACATAGAGGAGCTGCGCCGGGTCGTCGCCCGGGCCGTTAAGGCCTACCCGGTGCGAGAGGACAACGAATTCTTCTGCTTCAGCTCGCCCCTGGCGCTTCTGCGATATGCCGCCTTGGAGATAGGTCGGCGCCTCGTAGACCGGAACGTGATCGACGCTCCGGAAGACGTCCTCTACCTTCAGTTAGACGAGGCCAGGACCGCCCTGATGGATGCCAACGACCGGCGTCCACGGGTGCTTCGAAGCAAAGGAGAATGGGCCTGGGTGAAACAGAATCCGGGACCGCCCCACTACGGCAAGCCGCCAGACGGCCCACCCTCCTTCGACTTTCTTCCGCGCGAGGCGCGCCTGATCATGGAGTCCCTCATCTGGAACAACGACATCATCATGGCGCCCGAGGAGAGCAGCCGCCAGGGCGCTCCGAGCACCACTCTCACCGGCATCCCTGCTTCCCCGGGTGAGTACACCGGGACCGTTCGGATCGTCATGGGTGACACCCAGTTCGACAAGATCCAGCCCGGCGACGTTGTCGTCTGCCCGATCACCTCACCGGTCTGGTCGGTGGTCTTCCCGATCATCGGAGCACTGGTCGCCGACACGGGTGGCGTCCTCTCCCATCCGGCAATCATCGCCCGCGAGTACCGGATACCGGCGGTCGTGGCCACCGCAAGCGCCACATCCAACCTGCATGACGGCGATCTCGTCACCGTCGACGGAACCACCGGCGTCGTACGACTGTCCACGTCCTGAAAGGAGGCAAGACCATGAACAAAGGCCTGAAGATTGCGATGACCGCGTACGGGATAGGAGGAGCCCTCTTCGGACTCTCATACCTGCTTATCCCGGACCGGATGTCAGAGATCCAGGGTGCGGAGGTTCTGACCTCTTTCCTGACGGCAACCAAGATGACGCTCGGGGCGAGCCTGGTCGCCGTGGGTGTATTCGCCGCCATCGCGGCGCGTGACCCAATTCGCAACATCCTGTGGGTCAGGTTCACCATCGTCTTTGCGACACTGTTTCTGGGCGTGGCGATCTATTCAGGTGCCGTCCTGTTCGAGGACATGGGCGAGGCGGCGGTCGGCTGGGTCATCCACGGCACGTTCGCCGTGGCCCTCCTAGCCCTTTACCCATGGCATAACCAGGCAGATCTAAAGCCAACCAGCTCCCGACGTCCGCCGGCAGGAGGGGAATCCTGACAGTTAGATCTAGCTGTGCAGACCTCGCAAAGAAAGAGACCAGACCGACCTGGTCGCCGATGCCTCAAGTCAAGGACTCCGGGTAGAAGAATGGTAGAAGTCGGTCACTGACCGCACACCTGTTCGCCCGGTGACAACCTTTTGACCTGGACTTTCGTTAGCCGTCCAGTGCATATCAATAGTGGAGGTGCGGGGATTCGAACCCCGGTCCGCTGAGTCTTCCACGCCGGCATCTCCGAGCGCAGCCATCAGCGAGCTTCGGAAGATGAGACCCTGACGGCCAGCTTCCCATCCCCTAGCCAGACTTGGTCTTTCGCCGCCGGTCCTGGCCCCCGGCGACGGCATCCCGCATTGCGACGCCTGACACCGGCGAGGCGGGTACCCCCCGGGCAGACGGGCTGTTACTGGTTTTTAATCAGGCAGCCAGTGCGTACTGATCGTTCGCACCTATGTTTGTTCCGGCTTTTAACGAGGACTCCGGGACCTCGGCTCGCTTCCGGCGCTTCGACACTCAACGTCGAAACCGGTACACCCCCATTGGTGTTGGCACATTGTACGACAAGATGGTTCTGGACAGGAACCAGAAAAAATGTAACTTCAACCACAGAGCGTGGACTTATCCCACACAGAAGCGAGAAGCAGGAGCCCCAATTGCGAAACCGACTCATTGCCCTACTGGCCGGCGTGATGCTGCTGTCACTGTCCGGCGTCGCATTGGCGTCCCCCAGCGTGGACCGGGTGGTCGACCTCCATCTCACCTACGACGATGCCGCGCTGACGTACAGCGTCCCTGATACCAAGACAACCGGCACTGATGTCGTGGTCACGATTCCGGACGACTACACAATCAACCATGGCCAACTCTTGAAGCTGTGGAAGGAAAACCTGCGTGCTGGAGGATGGGAAGGCGGGCTCGGTTGCCTGGTACGAGAACTCGCCAAATCCGACCTCGGCAAAGAGGACCTCGGGGAACCGCCTGCGTACCCTACGTACGACTTCATCGGCCTCACCTGCAAGACGAAGGGCACTGACGATTCCGTCACGCCCCTCCACGGCAAGAACAGCGCCGAATGGATCGCCCATCACGCCGGCAAGGCGCTCAAGGCTCACACACCTGACGATACGGAAACCGACGACTGACAACCAACGCTCCCATCAGCGCTC
>JBFJTO010000064.1:0-7511 GCA_041625295.1 Acidimicrobiia bacterium
GGCGTGATGGCGATCTCCCCGCGAACGGCGGCTTCCACGTCGGTTCCCGACAGGCCGCCATATTCGCGAAGACCGCCGCCGAAGTCGTGCACGAACCGGCCATCACCGTCGGCTCGAAACAACCGGTCGTATCCGATTCTGGCAATGGTGGTCACCCGCCGGGGCGTTCCGGAAGGCGGGTCGAACGGAAGGTTGATGCTGACGACATCGCAATGCTCGAGGGTCCCGGTTTCGAGAACGACTTCCATCAGCTCCGCTCCGACGCCTGCTGTTCGTCGCCACCCTTGGGCTGCATTGGGACCGTGGACCTTGGCCCTCCATTGCGGCCATTCGGTCACGGTGCCCGTCGAGATGGCCAGCGAGGGTATGCCGGAGATCCACGCCTCGATGGCGGCGCCTACCGTTCCTGATGACATCAGGAATGCCGCACCGTGGTTGTAACCGAGGTTGATCCCGGAAACAACGAGTTCCGGCGGCTCAGAGTCGAGCGAGTGAACTCCGATCTGAACCGCGTCTGCGGGGTAGCCGGTGCAGGTGTATGCCTCGATGCCGGCTACGTCGCGGCGCTCGGTGAACACCGGATCGTTGCGAGTTATCGCCTTGCCGATCCACGACCGCTCACGGTCGGGGACGATGATCCTCACGTGCCGGGTCTCGGCGAGGGCCAACGCAAAAGGAGCCAATGCCGGGCTGTCGATGCCGTCGTCGTTTGTCAGCAGCGTCCAGGCCACGGTGCCAAGCTAGCGCGCCTACCGATGGGGTGAGCAGATGCTTCTCATGACGAATTCGTAGACGGCTTCTGTGAGCCCGTCTCGATCGAGGGACCCGTCGGGCTTGTACCAGCGCTCGACACCGTTCAGCACCGAGAGTATGAAGATGGTGTCCAGTTTCGGATCGAGGTCGGCCCGAAAGGACCCATCGGCGGCGCCCTCCGTGAGAATCGATCGCAAGGATGCCTCGTACTTGTCCCGCGACGAGATGATCCGCTCCCGGTGAACAGGATCGAGTGCCCGCGATTCGGAAAGAAACGTGCGCACCTGGTTGGGATTGTCGAGAAGAACGGTCAGGTGTGCGCTGATGAGGCTGTGCAGTCTCTCGGGCGGGGTGTCGCCTGCCAGCGAAGCCGCTGCCGTCTCGAACAGCCTCGCTCCATCTTCGACCACCGCCACCAGCAATTCCTCCTTGGAGGCGATGTGGGCGTAGAGGGAGGAGCCGAGCAGTCCCAGTTCTTTGCCCAGGTCGCGCATCGATGTGGCGTGGTAGCCGCGTTCGGCGAAAAGCCGTCCGGCCACTCTGATCACGTCATTCTTGGTGTTGGTCATCGTTTGTCGTAGTCCACGGCAACGTGCTCCGTAACGGGGTGTGACTGGCATGTGAGGATGAATCCATCGTCTATGTCCGCCGCCACCAGGGCGTAGTTCTTGTCCATGCGCACCTCGCCGGAAACGAGGTGGGCCTTACAGCTCGCGCACATGCCTCCTTTGCAGGAGTAGGGGAGTTCACGCCGCACCCGCAGTGCGGCATCGAGGATCGAGGTTGCCGGGTCCATGCGGGCGGTGCTCGTTCTCCCTTCGAGTGTGAACTCAAGCGTTACCGACCCGCTGTCATCTCTCGGTGCGGTCGGGAGGTTCTCGGGAGGACCCGCGAAGAACAACTCGTCGCGGATCTTGGCGGGTTCGATCCCGCGCAGTTGCAGCGTCTTTCGGGCGGTTTCGACCATCTCGAAGGGCCCGCACAGAAACCACAGATCGATCGAGAGCGGATCGAGAACCTTCTCGAAGAGGCCTTCGAGCTTCTGGGCATCGATCCGTCCATTGAAAAGGGGAACGTCGGTTTCTTCCTGGCTGAGGATGTGGACGATGTGGAGTCGGTCCGGGTAGCTGTCCTTCAGGGCGCAGAGTTCATCCAGGAACATCACGGTTCGGGCTTCCCGATTTCCGAAAACGAGTGTCCACGAACTCTCCGATTCGGTTTCGAGGGTGGTCGCTATCAGCGACAGAATCGGGGTGATTCCGCTGCCGGCAGCTATCGCCGCGTAGCGATGAGCGGTCGATGGATCCGATTCGACGGTGAAATCTCCGACGGGCGGCATGACCTCGAGATGGTCTCCCGGCTTCACCCGGGTGGTTGCGAAGGTCGAGAAGGCTCCGCCTTCGAGGCGCTTGACCCCGATTCGCAAGCGTCCCGAGTTGGCCGACTCACAGATCGAATAACTTCGCCGCACATCGTTGCCATCGATCATCGCCCGTATGGTCACGTGCTGTCCGGCCTTGTGGCGAAAGGCCGAAGCGAGTTCTCCGGGTATCGAAAAGGTGATCGCGACGGCGTCGTCGGTCAGTTCCTTCACGGCAGCGACCGGGAGTCGGTGGAATTCCAGCAACATCAGATGGCCTTGAAACGGCTGAACGGCTCACCACACTCGCCGCACACCATCAAGGCTTTGCATGCTGTCGATCCGAATTCGCTGATCGTGCGTGTGGTGGTCGATGCGCATTGCGGGCAGGTGACCGGACTCTGGTCCGGTGGGGAAATGCCGATCGACGCCAGCTTTTCTTTGCCTGCCGCGCTCATCCAGTCTGTTGTCCAGGCTGGGGAGTAGACCAGGTTGACGTTGACCCTCGAGTATCCGGCGGCGAGGAGAGCCAGGCGCACCTGATCTTTGATCAGGTCCATGGCGGGACATCCCGAGTACGTGGGGGTGATGTCGACAGACACCGCGTCCCCATCGACTTCGATCGATCGGAGGATGCCCATGTCCTCGATGGTGAGGATCGGAATCTCGGGATCGACCACCTGTGCGAGAACGTCGCGAACGTCGGTCTCGGTCACCATCTCGCGCCCGGAAAGGCCCGCTGCATCCATTGCAGCTCACTGAGAATGTGGCCGAGGTGTTCGGTGTGGAAGCCGGTTCTACCGCCGGTCCGGCCCGGGACCGCGACCGGTTTGGGAAGAGTCGCTGCAGCGAGGACCGTGGCGATGCGCTCGTTCCAAACGGCCTCGAACGAAGACGGCTCTACGCCCAATCCCTGCTGGGCCATGTCCCGGTCCGTGTCGTCGGTCTCGAACATCTCGGGGACGAAGCGCCACATCCGGATGAGGGCTTCACTCGACCTCCGGTGGCTCTCTTCGGTTCCGTCGCCAAGCCTGATAACCCAGCCGGACGAGTGTTTGAAGTGGTAGCGGGACTCCTTGAGCGCCTTGGCTGATATCCCTGCCAGCGTCGAGTCGGTGGATGCGCTCAACCCTTCCCACAGCGACATCTGGTAGGCGTCGAAGAGCATCTGCCGCACCATCGTCTGAGCAAAATCACGGTTTGGCTGTTCGGTGATCAGAAGGTTGGTGTACTCGCGTTCGGTACGGAGCATCGCCAGCTCGTCTTCATTTCTCCCCAAGCCTTCGACCTCGATCGCATGTCCGTAGAGGGCGCGGGCTTGACCGAGGTGATCGAGGGCGAGGTTCGCCAAGGCGATGTCCTCTTCGAGTTCCGGTCCCCGCGACACCCACTCCGAAAGACGGTGCGACACGATGAGGTTGTCATCGCCATGGCGGATCAAGTACTCGACGAAGCTCACATCTGGCCCACTTCGTCGGGGATCTCATAAAATGTGGCCTGTCTGTATGGCTTTTCGATCGATTCGAAGAACGCTTCCGCGTCCTCGGGTGCGGAAGCGTTGATGTGTGTGGAACGAACCACCCACACGCTGATGCCTTCCACGCGCCGGGTGTAGACGTCGCGAGCGTTCTGAATTGCCGTCTCGGCGTCAGGAGCATGCAGGCTCCCGGCGTGGACGTGGCTGAGCCCGCGGCGCTGTCGGACGAAGACCTCCCACAGGGGCCAGTCCGCTCCTGATCCGGGAGCCAGGGTGGCCTCGCTGTCTTCCTCACCCGGTATCGACGGAACCGAATAACTCATCCGGACCTCCTCGCCTCTTGCTTCCGGGCGTGGGCGGCCGCGGCTTCACGCACCCAAGCGCCCTCATTCCAGGCTCTGAGTTTGTGGTCGATTCGTTCGCTGTTCATGGGGCCGTTTCCTTTGACGACCTGCCAGAACTCTTCCCAGTCGATCTCCCCGAAGTCGTAGTGGCCGCGTTGGGGGTTCCAGCGCAACGCCGGGTCGGGCATCTCGAGGCCGAGGAAATCGGCCTGGGGCACGGTCATATCCACGAAGTGCTGGCGGAGGTCATCGTTGGAGGTCCGTTTTATCTTCCAGACAGTCGACTGCTCGCTGTGGGTTGACTCGGAGTCGTGGGGGCCAAACATCATCAGCGAAGGCCACCACCACCTGTTCAAGGCATCCTGAGCCATCTCCACCTGGGCAGGTGTGCCCCGCGCCAGGGTGAGCATGATTTCGTACCCCTGCCGCTGGTGGAACGACTCCTCTTTGCAGATGCGAACCATCGCCCGGCTGTACGGGCCGTAGGAGGTGCGGGTCAGCATCACCTGGTTGGTGATGGCGGCACCGTCCACGAGCCACCCGACCGCACCGATGTCGGCCCACGAAAGGGTCGGGTAGTTGAAGATCGATGAGTATTTCTGGCGTCCCGTGTGAAGCATCTCCACCATGTCACGGCGACGGATCCCCAGGGTCTCGGCCGCCGAATAGAGGTAGAGCCCGTGTCCGGCCTCATCCTGGACCTTGGCGATGAGGATGGCCTTGCGCTTGAGACTGGGCGCCCTGGTTATCCAGTTGCCTTCCGGCTGCATGCCGATCACTTCGCTGTGGGCGTGTTGAGCGATCTGGCGAATCAGCGTCTGGCGATAACCCTCCGGCATCCAGTCGGTGGGCTCGATCTTCTCTTCGGCATCGATGATCGAGTCGAAACGGGCTTGAACACTGGTCTGGTCGAGTGCGGTCATCAGGCCTTTTGTTTTCGGGGGGCGTCTACCTCAGAGTAGCGAACGACCGTTTGTTGTGTTTCAGTGCACCTGCGTGCCCGCGGTGCCGGCTGCCACCGCGGCGGCGTCCTCGAGAGCCCCGATCGCGGCCCGTTTACCGGTGCGTTCCGCGAACGAGCACGCTGCTTCGATCTTGGGCCGCATCGATCCGGGTGGGGACACGATCTTGCGGAGCGCCGCCGGTGAGATGTCCCGGATCGGTTGGGCTTCCGGTGTACCCCATCCCCTGTAGACGGCATCCACATCGGTGAGCAGCATCAGAAGGTCGGCTTCGAGTCCCTCCGCCAGCAGCGCCGTGGAGCGATCCTTGTCGATGACCGCTTCCACACCCCGATAGCCGGAGTCCTCGCGGATGACCGGTATGCCCCCTCCGCCTGCGCACACCACGGTCACCCCTGCATCCACGAGAGTGCGGATCGTCTCGAGCTCGACGATCCGCAGGGGCAGCGGAGACGGGACCACCCGGCGCACTCCAACGCCGTCGGGCGCCATGACCCAGCCTCGTCTCGCGGCCAGCTTCCGGCCGATCTCATCGGAGTAGACCGGTCCTATCGGCTTGGTGGGGTTGTCGAGCGCGGGATCGTCTGGAGAGACCTCGACCATGGTCAACAGGGTTGCCACCGGTCTGTCGCCGAGCAATCCGGCGAGCTCCTGTTGGATGAGGAACCCGATCATCCCAACCGTCTGTGCTCCGAGCACATCCAGCGGGTACGGCGCCACTTGCGGGAAAGCATCGGCTTGCAGTGCGAGCAGGCCGATCTGGGGCCCGTTGCCGTGTGTGACGACCAACTGGCCTTGTTCGGCCAATGGAGCAAGGGCGCGTGCCGACTTGACCACATTGGCTCTCTGAGTGACGACGTCCATGGCTTCGCCCCTGCGAAGGAGCGCGTTGCCGCCCAACGCCGCGACGATGCGTTGCATCGGGTTGTCAGTCCTCGAACAGACCGGAGAGGAATTCGTCGATCAGCTCGGGGAGTGTCGGCGAACCCACACTCTCGTATTCGTAGATCGCTCTGATGACCGGCTGGTCGATGTCGATCAGACCTGCCAGATCGATCGGTGTCCCTGAGACGACGACATCGGCGCCACTGCCGTTGATCGTGTCCGCGAGCGCCGCCAACTGTGTGTCCCCGTAACCCATGGCGGGCAAGACCTTACCGATGTGGGGATACTGCTCGAACACCTCTTTGATGCCGGGTGTGGCATGGTCGCGGGGGTCAATGAATGCCGCCGCACCGGCTTCGAGTGCAGCTGCGTACCCCGCGCCAAAAGGCATGCCTCCGTGGGTGATGGTGGGCCCGTCATCGATTGCAAGAACGGTCTTGCCGCGAACCGCAGCCGGATCGGAGAGCTTCACCGGCGAGGCCGCCTTCACCAGTGTTGCGGTCGGATTGATCCGGCCGATTTCGGCAACCATGGCATCCACGACGCCGGACTCGGCCGCGTCCACCTTGTTCACTATGACGATGTCGGCGATGCGAAGCGTGGTCTCGCCGGGATGATGCGATGTGAGATGGCCGGGTCTGAGGGCATCGGTGACGGTGATCGTCAGGTCGGTTCGATAGAAGGAGAAGTCGTTGTTGCCGCCGTCCCAGATGATCAGGTCGGCCTCCTTCTCGGCTTCGGCGAGGATCGCCTCGTAGTCCACGCCGGCAAACACGACGTTTCCGAAAGCGATGTGCGGCTCGTATTCCTCGCGCTCCTCGACCGTGCACTTGGCAGCGACCAGGTCGGCTTCTGAAGCGAACCGTTGCACCTTCTCGAATTCCAGATCGCCGTACGGCATCGGGTGGCGGATCACGGCGACCCGGAGTCCACGCTCTCTCAGCCGCCTGGAAAGCCACCGCGACACCGGGGACTTACCGGCTCCTGTGCGCACTGCAGTGACTGCGATCACCGGTTTCGATGAAGACAGCTGGGTGCGCTCAGGGCCGAGAAGTGTGAAATCCGCACCGGCAGCGAGTACCCGGGATGCGAGGTGCATCACGTACTCGTGGGGAACGTCGCTGTAAGCGAACACGGCCTCGTCGACGTCGAGTTCGTCGATGAGACGCTCGAGTTCGTTTTCGGGGAAGATCGGAATGCCGTCGGGATAGGAAGGACCTGCCAGCGACGCCGGGTAGCGGCGGTCGGCAACGCCGGGAATCTGCGTTGCAGTGAATGCCACGACAATCACACCGGGATCGCCCCGAAAAGCCGTGTTGAAGTTGTGAAAGTCGCGACCGGCAGCGCCGAGGATCAAGACTCGGCGAGGTGTGGGTGTAAGCATCGATTGATAGCGGGCATCGGACCCGCGCCTCCGGGTTCCAGGGTAGGGCTTCGGAATGGGTGATCAGTCCGCCGAAAGGCCCAAGTCAGGCGCCCGAGTCCCGGTCCGGGCCACCAAGACGGGCAGCGTCCGTGCGGAGCGTTCCCGTTCCGCTGTTAGCCTCGCACCTCTTCAAGGAAACACTTATGGGATACGACTTTTCGACCATCGAACCCAAGTGGCAGAGCCGTTGGGAATCCGAGCGCGTCTTCAACGTCACCGAAGACCCCACCAAGGTCAAGTTTTTCAACGTCCAGATGTACCCGTACCCCACGGGGGACCTGCATATGGGGCATCTTCGCAACTA
>JBFJTO010000065.1:0-7437 GCA_041625295.1 Acidimicrobiia bacterium
AAACAACGTCTTCGTAATCGCCGCCGTCAACGTCGTCTTCCCATGATCAATATGACCCATCGTCCCCACATTCACATGCGGCTTCGAACGCTCAAACTTCGCCTTGCCCATGGGAGCCTCTTCCTCTCCGTGCTGATCGCATCTGTTACTTGCCCTTAGCGGGTCGTAGCGGCGGGCGGACTCGAACCGCCGACCTCTCGATTATGAGTCGAGCGCTCTCACCGACTGAGCTACGCCGCCTTGGGGGATCGTCGTTGGACTCTCCAGAGCCCCCTTGCGGAATCGAACCGCACACCTCTTCCTTACCATGGAAGCGCTCTACCGAATGAGCTAAGGGGGCATTCTCTCACGAGAAACCCTGTGCCGGGAGAAGGATTTGAACCTCCGAAGGCTGTCGCCGGCAGATTTACAGTCTGCTCCCTTTGGCCGCTCGGGCATCCCGGCAAACCCGGACCCGCCGGGGAACCGGGAGCATAGCTTCGGCAGTGATTCCGACCAAAGGCTGACGACCGTCCTGTGCCAAGCCAACCGGCCTGGTTCTCGCCGGATTCAGGTCGTTTCGCCCCCACCGCCGCGGAGACCCAAAGCGGTCCCGGCCAACACCACCGCCATGGCCAAAGTGACCCAGGCGGCGGGGCCCGAATCGAGACCCGCAACCAGTCCGGCAACGGCCAGGACGGCGGCGCCGAGGTTGAGAAAACGGCGGGCCTTGCCGACAATCTCAGCACGCCGCTCGGCGGCGACCTCCACGAACCCGCCGGCAGCATCGACCCGGATGAGGTTGCGGCGCAGCATGGCGGCAAGAAACCACACCATGGCGGCCACATAAGTCACGGCTAACCCGGCCCAGGGGGGCCGCACCAGAAAAGTGACCGCCGCACCCACCAAGAACCCGCCAACCAGATACCGGTTGGCTCCGGAGAGGTGGGCGAGAGCCCAAGCAGGACCGCGTACCGCCGACCGGACGCTCAGGTTTGCGCCCCACGCTACGGCCGCAACGGCCGCCAGTCCGGCGATGATGATGGCCCCGTCCTGGCCGAGGTCGATCAATTGATGGGCCCGTAGGCCATGCGTTCCAACCGGGCGATGCGATCTTCGATCGGTGGGTGGGTGGACAGGAGGTTCATGAGACCCTGACCCCGAATCGCCTTGAGCGGGTTGTCTATGTAGAGCTGACTGACCGCCGGGTTCACCTTCATCGGAATACGGGCCGTTGCCGACCCGATCTTCTGGAGGGCGGAGGCGAGTTTCATGGGCTGGCCGGTTATCGCCGCGCCCGAGGCATCGGCCTGATACTCACGAGCCCGTGAGATGGCGAAACGGATGAACATCGCCGCGATCGGACCCACGATCAGGGCCAGGATCGCCCCGATCGCCCCGAACGGGTTGTTGCGGTCCCTGCTGCCTCCGAACCAAAAGGCCATGCGGGCCAAAATCGTGAGTGTGGCGGCGAGCATGGCCGCGATCGACGAGATCAGGATGTCGCGGTTCCTCACATGAGACAGCTCGTGTGCGAGCACACCTTCGAGCTCTTCGTTGCTCATGATCTGAAGGATCCCGGTCGTCACGGCAACGGCGGCGTGGCGGGGGCTGCGCCCGGTGGCGAAGGCGTTGGGTTGCAGCGACTCGATCACGAAGATCCTGGGCTCGGGCATGTCGGCCATCATCGCCAGGCGGCGGACGATGCCGTACACCTCGGGCAGTTCGCTCTCGGTCACGGGACGGGCCCGGGAGGCGGCCAGGGCGAGTTTGTCGGAGAAGAAGTAAGCGCCCAGGTTGAATATGGCGGCGAAGCCGAGCGCGCCTGCGGCCGACATCCCGGTCGCCTGGGCGACCAGCACCAACAGGATGCTCATGAAGGCGAGGAGACCGACTGTCTTTACGTTGTTCATGTCCGGAATGGTAACGACGGGTTGGTCATATCGGGTAGTCGGAAATGGTGCGCAAACGGCCGGCCGTGCCTGGTTCGGCGGTACTAGCTTCGCCCTGGCAGATGTTGGGATGGGCGCTGACCGCTCCCGGAATGAGAGTGAGGAAGAGAATGAGACGACTTGCCACAATCCTTGCAGTTGCGGTGCTTGCATTGGCCATGGAGATCCCGGCCGGGGCTATCACGAGCGGCGAACTCGACGGCAACGGGCACCCATACGTCGGTCTGATGGTGGCGCAGGACAAGGCTGGGAATCCTCTGTGAAGATGCAGCGGAACCTTGATCTCAGCAACTGTCTTCCTCACTGCAGGTCACTGCACCGAATCTCCAGCCGCCCAAGCTCAGATATGGTTCGATGCCGACGTGGAAAGTGGTATCCCCGGCAACGGATACCCGTTCACCGGCGACGTCGGCGGAAAGACCTACACACATCCCCAATACGACCCCAACGCGTTCTTCCTGTTCGACCTTGGCGTCGTCGTCCTCAAAGGAACCGGCGCCAAGAGACTTGGAATCTCCGAATTCGGTGCGCTGCCCACGTTGAACCAGCTCGACCAACTGGCCAACAAGCGCGGTCAGCAGGATGTGACGTTCACCGCCGTCGGTTATGGACTCCAGCAGATCAATCCTGTATTCGAGGTCGCAGAACGCGTTCGAATGGTCGCCCACCCAAAGCTGAACCAGATAAACACCGGGTTCACCGGCGACTTCTCTCTGCTGTTGTCCAACAACAACTCCACGGGCGGAACCTGTTTCGGTGACTCTGGCGGGCCGAACTTCATCGGCAACAGCAATGTCCTCGGCGGGGTTACATCTTTCGGTCTCAACGGCAGTTGCGGCGGCACCGGCGGGGTTTATCGCGTCGATCGCAGCGACGATCTCGAATGGCTTGCGACTTTCTTCGAGACGAAACCTGGAAAGGGTCACTAGAGAATCCACCCAAAAGGGTATCAGCAGCCCTGGTTGGCCTACCCCACGGTGGCCACGAGGACCCGGAAGTCACCCAGTCCGCGGGGGTGCATGAGGGTCTCGGCCTCGGTGCGCACCGTGCGCACCTTCAAGCGCTCGATCTCGTTGCCGGAACGGGCCAGGTCCAACTCGCGGTGGCGCATCTCCGAGATCCGCTCCCTAAGCCCCAGAGAGGCCAGGAAGTCATCCTGGCGCCACAGCTTCACTGAGGCTCCGGCTTCCCGGGCCACGGTCTCCAGGGCGGTGAAGTTGACATCGGCGGTGATGTCGGTCGCCCCCGGCTCGTCCAGCGGATGGGGTCCCAGGTGGTGGGCCCGGTAGGTGCGCAGGGTCCCGTCCTGGCGGCGGGGAGCCAGACCCTCGGCGGTGTCTCCGTAGTCCACCAGCAACACCGACCCGGCCTCGACCATCGCGATCGCCGTTTGTAACCAGTGCATCGCCTCCAACTGGACCTCGACCCAGCCGCCCTCGTGGACCAAACCGGCGAATCTCGCCAACCAGGCAGCCACCTCGGGTCGCACCGGCGCGTCCACGAGACACAGATCCCCATCCGAAGCACCCACCCAGCGCTCCCGCCAACCG
The DNA here is from genome assembly GCA_041625295.1 of Acidimicrobiia bacterium. GTDB lineage: Bacteria > Actinomycetota > Acidimicrobiia > Spongiisociales > ZC4RG35 > JBFGRR01. The sequence continues at coordinate 3,482 of JBFJTO010000065.1, forward strand.
TCGGCGCCCATCTGGGCGATGGCCATGGGCAGGTTGTCGATCAACTCATTGGCGATGACGACACCCCGAAAGGGCACGGGTAGATCGCCGAGTGCGGGAACGACATGCCGCTGTCCCAACAGGGCCTCGAGCTCCGAACGGGCCGCAGGCGATGCCTCCACAGCCCAGGTCTCGCACGGAACCTCATCGAGTAAGGACCGCAGAAGCGAACCGGACCCGCCTCCCACCTCGACGAGTCTGAACGGGTCGCCGATGCGTTCGCACTCGGTACCCACGAATCTCGCCAGCGTCTCCCCAAAGAGCGGGCTGACTTCCGGTGAAGTGAGAAAGTCGCCCCCCTTCACCGACCGCAACTCGGTCGACGCGAAGAAACCGCCGTCGCCGTAAAGGGCCTGTTCCATGAACCGCTCGAACGGCATCGGTCCGGTTCGTCTGATCCAATCGACGAGCCGATCTTTCATAGGCACATGATGCCAGCCACGATGGGGCGAGCGATACGGCATACTCGGGCCATGAAATTCGGTCTCACTTTCTTTCCCACGGACACCTCCCTCCAACCCATCGAAATCGGTCGGGCAGCCGAGGACCTCGGGTTCGAGTCGCTCTGGTTCGCTGAACACTCGCACATACCCGTTGCGCGCACGACTCCCTGGGGTGGCGTCAAGAACGCCTCGCCTCTCCCGGAAAAGTACTGGCGCACCCACGACGCCTTCGTCTCGTTCGGCGCTATCGCCGCAGTCACGAGCCGTATCAAGCTGGGAACCGGGATCACGCTCATCTCTCAGCGAGACCCCATCTGGACGGCCAAGCAGGTGGCCACGCTCGATGTCATCTCGGGCGGGCGAGTCATGTTCGGGATCGGCTACGGATGGAACAGGGAGGAGATGGCCTCACACGGCACCGCCTACACCGAACGCCGAGAACTTCTCAGGGAACGAATCTTGTTGATGAAGTCGCTTTGGAGCGACGATGTCGCCTCATTCCAGGGCGAGGTCGTGTCTCTCGAGCCTTCGTGGGCATGGCCAAAGCCCATCCAGAAGCCTCACCCACCGATCATTCTCGGCGGCGGCGCCGGGCCCAAGACCATCGCCCACCTTGCCGAGTTCTGCGATGGCTGGATCCCCCTCGGCCGCCACGAACTGGGTGGGAAAGTGGCAGAGGTTCGCGCGGCCGTAGCCGCTGCCGGACGGGATCCCTCCCGGTTCGAGATCAGTTTCTACGGCGCCCGGCCAACAACGGAGTTCATAGACCGTCTCGCCTCTCTGGGGGTCGATCGCACCGTCTTCACGGTCGAGTCCGACGCCCCCGAAGCGGTCAGGGAGAAGCTGAGCGATCTGGCCGGGTTCGTAGCTGCCTATGGATCGTGAGCCGCTGAAAGTTCTCTTCCTCGCCAGCGAGGTGCTTCCCTTTTCGAAGACGGGCGGTCTTGCCGATGTCGCCGGAGCACTCCCCGCGGCGCTCCGCAGCGCCGGACACGACGTCACGACGGTGACTCCGCTCTATGAAAGAGTCGATCGTTCGAAACTCGTCCTGCGCGTCGACCTGGGCCACCGCTCCGTCGTCGCCGGCAAGCGCTCCATCGACTACACCGTGTACGAGGATCCCGACACCGGGACTCTTCTCTTCGACATGCCTGAGCTCTTCGACCGGCCAAAGATCTACACAGATGGGCCCGATGAGGCGCTTCGGTTCGCAGCCTGGTCGAAGGCGGCCCTCGAGGTGATCTCGGCGCTGGGATCACGACCGGACGTGATCCATGCCAACGACTGGCAGAGCGGAACGGTTCCGGCTCTCGTAAAGGGTCCGATGAGTTCCGACCCGGTCGTCGGACGGGTCCCCACGGTCTTCACGATCCACAACCTCGGCTATCAGGGCATGTTCACCATCGACGCGATCGAATCGGCAGGCCTGTCCGGGTTCGAGCGGATGCTCGACCAGGACCGCCTCGCCGAAGGCCTGGTTTCCTTTCTCGAGACGGCCATCCTTCACGCCGACGCCATCACCACGGTGAGCCCAACGTATGCGAGGGAGATACAGACGCCCGACGGCGGGTTTGGCCTCGACCACTTGCTTCGTAAGCGCTCCAAGGACCTGGTGGGGATTCTCAACGGAATCGATGTCGACGCCTGGAACCCCCGCTTCGATCGTTTTCTACTCCACCGCTACTCGGCCAGGAGTCTGTGGCGAAAGAAGCTGTGCAAACGCGACCTTCTCGCCGAGGTGGGCCTCCCCTATCGATCGGGAGTGCCGGTTGTGGGGCTCGTCTCGCGACTCGCCCACCAGAAGGGAATCGACCTGCTCAAAGGCCCTCTTGCCCACTTCCTCCAGAGCTGGGACCTGCGCCTGGTGGTTTTGGGAAGCGGTGATCCCGACTATGAGGCCTTCTTCAGATGGCTCACCGAGATCCAACCCGGGAAAGTCTCGTTCACGTCGGGGTACGACGAGGGGTTGTCCCACCGCATCGAGGCGGGCGCGGACATATTCCTGATGCCGTCGCTGTATGAACCGTGCGGCCTCAACCAGATGTACAGCCTCGCTTATGGAACCGCCCCGGTCGTCCGCCGGGTGGGGGGCCTCGCAGACACGGTGGAACACTTCGATCCGATCGCCGGCACGGGCAACGGGTTCGTGTTCGAACACTTCAGCGAAGACGGGCTTGGTTGGGCTCTCGGCCAGGCACTGACAACCCACACCGATCAGAAGAGTTGGCAGATCCTTCAACGAAACGGGATGCAGGTGGACAACTCGTGGCGGGATCGAGCCGCCGAGTACGAGGCGCTCTACTCCCGCCTCTAGAAGAGAGCGAGGATCTGGTCCCAGAAGATCCAGATCGAAGCGATGACCGCGACAACTGCGATGCCGGCCACGAACCACCACAAGACGGGCAATCGGCGGGGATCAATCCGCGCCGACGCACGCAGGTGGGCATAGGCATGGGCAGATGCCTCCTGGTGTTTCTCGACCCTCTCGGCCATGTCGTGGAATACCTCGGACCGCAGATGGTCGGGCCGATGCGATGCCGACGGCAGGCTTTCGGTTCGGTGCTTTGAGATGCGCATGATGCCGATCTCGGTATCGGCTCCAATTCGCCAGGTCTGGAGTGCCAGTTTTTCCGGACATGAGAAAAGGGGGCCCCGCGGGCCCCCATTTCTCGAATTCAGACTGGACTAGAAGTCCATGTCGTGGCCGCCACCGCCAGCCGGTGCAGGAGGAGTGTCCTGCTTCTTCTCGACGATGAGCGCTTCTGTGGTGAGCAGAAGAGCCGCGATCGAAGCTGCATTCTGCAGCGTCGAACGGACCACCTTGGCCGGGTCGATGACGCCGGCACCCATGAGGTCCTCGTATTCGCCCGTTGCGGCGTTGAAGCCAAAGGCCCCTTCGCCGCCGCGAACCCGCTCGACCACCACGCCACCTTCGAATCCCGCGTTTGTAGCGATCTGACGAAGTGGCTCCTCGAGGGAGCGAAGCACGATCTTGCGACCGGTCTTTTCGTCGACGTTGCCGCCGCGAATCTTCTCGACAGCACCGTGGGCGCGAAGCAGGGCAACACCGCCACCGGGGACGATGCCCTCTTCAACGGCGGCACGGGTCGCCGAAACGGCGTCCTCGATGCGATGCTTCTTTTCCTTGAGCTCGACTTCCGTAGCGGCGCCGACCTTGACGACGACCACGCCACCCGAGAGCTTGGCGAGACGCTCCTGGAGCTTCTCACGGTCCCAGTCGGAGTCGGTGTTCTCGATCTCACGCTCGATCTGCTTGATCCGAGCCTTGACGTCACTCTCTGTTCCAGCGCCGTCAACGATGGTCGTGTCGTCCTTGGACACGACGACTTTGCGGGCACGGCCCAACATGTCGGTTGTGACGCTCTCGAGCTTGAGACCGACCTCTTCGGAGATCACGGTGCCACCGGTGAGGATGGCGATGTCCTGGAGCATGGCCTTGCGGCGCTCGCCGAA
>JBFJTO010000066.1:0-7383 GCA_041625295.1 Acidimicrobiia bacterium
CGATTCGCCGCCGAGGCGCGTCAATACCATCCCGAGGAGCATTTCGAGCTCAAGGAATTGCGTCGCCTCGATCGATGCAGCCAGTTCGCTCTCGTGGCGTCCCGGGAAGCGATGGCCGACGCAGGTCTGGAATTGGATCCCGATGGTGAACAGGCCCCAAGGTCGGGTGCGGTCATCGGTGTCGGGTTCGGTGGCATGCAGACGTTCACCGAAGAGATCGACATCATGCGCACTCGCGGACCCGACCGTGTCAGTCCGCTGGGAATCCCCAAGGTCATCGCCAACATGCCCGCGGGCCTCGTGTCGATCGAGCATCACCTGTTCGGACCGGTCTCATGCACAGTCACGGCTTGTTCGGCATCTGCCAACGCGATCGGCGACGCAGCCGAAGTGATTCGGCGCGGCGCCGCCGACATCATGGTTGCCGGTGGCGCAGAAGCCGGGATCACCGAGTATTCGCTGGCCGCTTTTGGCCAGGCGAAGGCATTGTCGACCAGGAATGACGATCCCGCCCGGGCATCCAGGCCATTTGATGCCGACCGGGATGGTTTTGTGTTGGGTGAGGGGGGAGCTGCGCTCATTCTCGAGGACCGCGACATGGCCATTGCCAGAGGGGCAACCATCTATGCCGAGTTCCTTGGATACGGGATGTCTGCCGACGCCTACCACATAACCCTTCCCAGACCTGGTGGCATTGGGGCATCTCGGGCGATGATCGCCGCCCTCGAAGACGCCCGATTGAGCCCCGATCAGATCGGATATGTGAACGCTCACGGCACCTCGACGAACGCCAACGACGCCACCGAGACTGCTGCGCTGAAGATGGCGCTTGGCGCCTCGGCATCCGGCACGCCGGTTTCATCGACGAAATCGATGACCGGCCACCTGCTCGGTGCAGGCGGGGCATTCGAGGCCGTGGTGTCGATTCTGGCCTCGCGCACCGGGGTGCTTCCACCGACGATCAACTACGAGACCCCCGACCCGGAATGTGATCTCGACTACGTGCCCAACGAGGCCCGGCACGTCGGTCCATTCCCCTATGCGATGTCGAACTCCTTTGGATTCGGCGGCCACAACGTCGCCTTGATCTTCGGCACCGCCTGAGTCAGACCTCGCATCCCGGTCCCGGCGTTTCCTCACCGCGTTCTACGGCGCTGCGATGCTCGCCAAGGGAGCGCAACACGAGCACGGTGACAACTGCCATGCCGATCGTCGCCGCCACGAAGGCGACCGTGGCCACTGCTGCCGCCCAACCGGGACAACCTGATGTCTCATCGATCCGGCACGAAACCTCGGTGACGACCCAACCCGCTGTCGCCGCCAGGGCCCCAGCGAGGATCGAAGGGATCGCCACCCATGGGTTCAGTCTCATGGATTGTCTTTGGGCCGCCCGCGTGCGTCGAGGCCCGCGGCGTCGAGGATTTCAGGAGGAACCAATTGGGGTGGCAGTGGCACCGGGCGTTCGGATGCGATGAGAGGATGCACAGCCAGCCTGGCATCGGCGGTCCAGGCCAGGTAGGCGACGAACGCCGCGAACGGCGCGGCCAGAATCAGCTGCCAGGCCTCGTGGCCGATGACCCCGGCCGCCAAGATCGCAACCGGGGGAGCGATCCGCACGACGGCCAGGGCAGCCGGCGCAGCTTTGGCGTACCAGGCGCCTACACCAACGCAAACCGCCGCAGCGATCCACCCGGCTCCGTGAACCGGTCTCATGACGGCAATCACGGTGGGGGCCGCCAACAGAGAGATGATCAGCAGCACCGACTTGACCGGCGGACCGCTTGCCGAGGGAAGTTGGCGAACGATCGGCCGCAATCCCGGTCCCAGCACGCCCAACAGGCCGACACCGCCGAGGCCGAGTGCGGCCCACCACCAAAACCCGACATTCACGCCAATGGAGAGGATCGGAAGAGTCACCATGACGGCGATCGAGAGTCGTCGTGCCCACCGTGCCTGGGCGACGAGAATCCCCACGACGGCAATCGATGCGAGGACCAGCCCATCGGCGGCTATCAGACGCTCGCTCGCAGCGGAGGCAGGATCGACCGCCAACAGAGTGCACCACGCCAACGCTGCGGCAAAGAAGATGGCGGTGACAGTCAGGGGGCGGTTCATCGTCGTCGAGTGTCGATGGTCCCGGCTGGTAACGCAAACCATTTGCCGACCCGGACCATCAATCCACGGGCCCCGGACTCCAACGGGTCTCCTCGAGCCAGAGACCGTCGATCTTGATCGTGGCAACCGATCCGTGTTGGGGTTTGTTCTCGTTCAGTTTCGAATTGGGACTGCCCACGATGGAAAGGCGGGCTGCCTGCACCGGATCTTGATGTGACACCACCACCACCTCGCCGTGGGGGTAGCTGAGGTTGAGGCGATCGAGGACTTCACGAACCCGGGTGACCAGCTCGTCGAGGCTCTCGACCGAGAAGGGAAGGTCTGCGGGGTGTTCCAGGTAGGCCTCGAGCTGACCGGGGCGGACGTCGGGCAGATCTTCCCAGGGAATCCCCGCCCAGGACTCGGACAAACGCCACTCGGTGAGGTCCTCGTCGATGCTTATCGGGAGGCCGAATCCGGCGGCGATGGGCACTGCGGTTTCGAGGGCCCGTTGGAGCGGTGAGGACCACACTGCAACCACCGGACGAGCCGCCAGGTGGCGGGCCGTGGAGATCGCTTGTCGGCGCCCGGTATCGGAGAGCCCAAAACCCGGCATGGCTGCGTAGACGACGTGATCCGGGTTTTCGACCTCGGCATGCCTGACCAGGTGGATTCGATCGGCCATCCGTCGAGACTAGGGGTCTGTGATTAGCTTTCGGCGCGTGCCTACTTTCGCCGAGCCCATCCTCCATGTGGACATGGACGCGTTCTTTGTAGAGGTCGAGCGATTGCGGAGGCCCGATCTGAGAGGCGTACCCGTCGCCGTGGGTGCGACCACGGGTCGGGGTGTGGTGGCATCGGCGAGCTACGAAGCACGCGGCCGAGGCGTTCACTCGGCGATGCCGGTGTCACATGCGCGCCGGCTCGTCCCCGGACTGATTGTGGTCGCACCCGACCACGGCGAATACCGTCGTTTGTCGGAGTTGGTGTTCGAGATCCTGAGGAGTGTCACCCCCGCCGTTGAAGGAGTCTCCATCGACGAGGCCTATCTGGACGTGTCCGGTCTCAGGCTCCACGTCTCCTCTCCCGAGGAGGTCGGGCTGGAGATACGGAGCCGGGTGAGAGGTGAGCTCGGTCTTCCAGCGTCGGTGGGCATCGGTTCCAACAAACTCATCGCCAAGCTCGCCTCCGAATCCGCCAAGCCCGATGGATTGAAACTGGTCAAATTGGAGGGTCAGGCTGACTTCCTGGAGCCGCTTCCGGTTGGGGCATTGCCAGGCGTCGGTAGCGCCACCGGAGCATCATTGCGGAGGCTCGGCGTCGAGACAGTCGCTGATCTGCGGAGTGTCCCTCTTCGCTCGCTGGAAAGCGCCCTGGGCGGCGCGTTGGCGGCCCACCTCAGCAACATGGCCATGGGCATTGATGTACGGAACGTGACCCCCGAGAGTGAGGCGCGATCGATCTCGACCGAGGAGACGTTCTCCCGGGATGTCTCCAATCGGGCTGAGCTGGCCGCCCGCCTGTCCGTGCAGTCCGGCCGGGTCGCGGCGCGGGCTCGCAGGGCCGGTGTGTCGGGAAGAACCGTGACTTTGAAGCTGCGCCTTGCGGATTTCACAACGGTTTCTCGATCGCTCACGCTTCGACAGGCGGGCAACTCGACCGCCGAAATCGACCGGGCTGCCCAGTCGCTTCTCGCGCGCCTCGATTGGGGCCAAGACGGTGTCCGTTTGATCGGTGTGGGGCTTTCCCACCTGGTCGATGCCGGGCAGCCGCGTCAACTCTCCTTTGGCGAGGACGGTCGAACATCGCGTCTCGATGAGGTCCTCGACGAGATCAGAGAGCGCTTCAAGGACGGACCCGGCATCGATACTGGGCGGAATCTCGGTACCGAATAGGCCCATTACTTGTGGACTGCTCGCCGTATACTCGATGGACGACCACAGCGGAGCCGGTATGCCCCTTGACGATCGCGAGCAGCAAATCCTCGCCGAGTTAGAGAAGAGTCTCTACGAGCAGCATCCAGATTTGGCGCGCGTCGTCGACAAGATGAAACGAGCCGGCACCAAGAAGCTCCGCTGGTCGATCCTCGGCGTGGTGGCAGGCATGGTCATCGTGCTGGTTGCCTTCACGGCCCAGACGCTTGTCGCACTGGCGGGTTTCGCGATCATCGTCGTGTCGGCCACAGGACTCGTCCAAGGTCTCCTTGCGCGTCATCGCGCTAATCCAGAGAATGCGCAGAGTCCGAAAAAGCCAGGTGGAAACTGGAAGAATCCATTTCGGCCGAGCTGACGATCATCCGACTAGAGTGGCCAACCCGCCCCGGCAGGCGACTGCTTCGGCGCCAGGGTGGAGAGACAGTTTTCAGCTTCGGTTGAGCCATACGTTCAACCCCTAGATCGGGTGAGAGGTCGAATTGAGGGAAGGCTTCACCGCCGAACAGGCATCGCGTCTTGCGCATTGCACACATCATCAGCTTCGGTATTGGGATCGCGTCAAACTGGTCTCGCCCACGATTCAGGGTACCGGAGGGCGACCCGGTGTCCGGCGCCTGTATTCGTTCCGCGATCTTGTGGCTCTGCGGGTCGTCAAGAGCTTGCTCGACAATGGAATGTCGTTACAGAGAGTCCGTCGTGCCTGGGATTACCTACGTCGCCATGCCGACATGGAGCAGCAGCTATCCACGGTGACTCTGGTGACCGACGGTCAATCGATCTTCCAGGTGGCTGGGGACGAAGGCGAGATCCTCGACTCTTTGCGTGAAGGTCAGTTGGCCTTCTTCGTTGCCATCGATGAGATCGCTCGTGCCGTTGAAGAAGACGTGACCCGCTTTGAACTCGATCGGGGAGAGTTCCTGGGGATGCTCCAGCGGGTCGAAGACGATGTCAACGAGCAGATCGCCTCTGAAGGCTGAACCGTCCGTCGGTGAATAGCGAACGGGGCACCATCCAGCCGTAGAGCCTGGTTGCCCGCTGATAGTGGGTGAGAATCCGACTCTCGGCATCCGCGAACGCCACCCGGCCGTCACCCCTTCGCACCCCTCCGTACACCGCGGCCGAGTACATCGTTGCCAGCGGGACCACGCCGAAACGGTCGGCGGTTTCCATGGGGGTGGCCGTGTCGGGGACGTCCTCACCTAGATCCCGGAGCCGATCGATGATCTCCTCCCAGGCCGCTGTCACGTCGCCGGTGTTGATTCGCCCGAGGCGCCGACGTCTCCGGACCTGGCGGGATGCGGGAACAAATCCGAGCAATGCCAGGATGCCCAGCATCCATCGCGTCCACAAAGGGATCGAGAAACCTCTGCCGGTCCCGGTGAGATCGGGTGTCGGGTCTCCACCCGAGATGTCGATATCGGTTCCCTCCAAGCGGGGACGGTTGCCTGTCAATGAATTGCCCGCCTCCTCCGCAGGTTCGTCGGGTGCGGGTACGTAGGCCCTGGGATCGAAGCCGATGGTATTGATCCCCAGGCTTGGGTTGACGCCGTCGGCCCGGGGTGTGGGGTCGAAACGGATCCACCCATTGCCATCGAACCAGAGTTCCACCCAGGCGTGGGCGTTTCGCTCCCGAACGACCACGATCGGGCTTCCATCACCTTGCCGTTGGATGTCACCGGGAGTGAAGCCGAGGACCACACGGCTGGGGATCCCCAAAGCCCGGGCCATGACTCCCATCGCGGTGGCGAATTGCTCGCAGTAACCGGTTCTGAAGTTGGGACTATTCGGGTCCAACAACCACTCGCTCAGGTCGAGCGAACCGTGTCCCGTGGTCACATCGGTCGAGTAGGTGAAGATGCTCGGGTCCCGCAGCCACGACTCGAGGATCAGTGCCTGCTCGAAGCGTGTGACACCATCGCCAGTCACCTCACGAGCGAGTTGGCGGATTTCCAGCGGCAGACCCTCGGGTAGCTCCAGGAAGTTGTCGATTCCCTCGGGTCGCGGTTCGAAGCGAGGCTCCACCGCCTTGCCGCCGAAGACACCGGCGGTGCTTGCTTCCTGAAAGATCGGTGACAGCCCTTCCCCGAGGGATGCCAGCCTGGCGATCTGAGGCTGTGGGATCGAGGCCGAGATCTCATACTCCCAGCCCGGTCGGCTCCGGACATCGATTGCCACCGAGCCGTCCTCGCGGACCCTGAAACCATCCGAGATCAGGTCGACGTCACTGCGAAGCGCGGTCGTGGAGTACACGGTGGGCAAGAACTGCTCTCGAAGTCCCTCGATTCGGATCTTGGCTGCGACATTGACCGTCGCCCCTCTGAACACCCAGTCGGGGCGTTCCCAGCGAGCTTGGCCCTGGCGCGAAAACTGCTGGGCCGATGGAATCCAGTTCTGTCCATCAAAGGCGTCCAGGGTTATCAGCTTCCAGTAGATCTGCGACGTCGAGGGGGCGCCCTCGCTGAGACGGGCCACGAACAGGGGCTTGTCGGAGAGACTGACAAGCTCCTGTTGGAGGCCTACGAAGAGGTTGAACGACGTCCCTCCGTATAGACCCGAACCCACTCCGGAGTGAGAACGCCAGTCGATGGCGCCGGTTTCGGGCACGGTCTTGGCCAGAGCCGACGTCGCACCCAGGCTCGCTGCGACCATCAACACGACGGTCAGCGCCGGCAAAGCCCGGGAGTGTCTCGCGATCGGTCTTCCCAATGCATCGAATGCTCTCCCGGTGCGACCATTGGTGGGCGCTCCCACGCTCACCAGGGCGGCTGCGGCGATCACCGCAAACGACACCGTCCACCAGAATCCGGCCGGATTCCGGTCGAGTGTTGCCAACTGGAGGTAGAACACGAGTGCGGCCACCGCCCCGGGAAGCGGCTTTCCGGCCCCGACTCCCCACGACGCCACAGCGCCGAGAATCCAGAACGCGACGGCGAGGATGGCGATCAGTCCCACCACGGGAAGGACCGGGGCAGCTCCGTATCGAATCAGCTCATATGCGAACCCGAGTTGTCTCCACACCTCGGCGAAGGTGTCGGAGTTGGGCAGCACACCGTATCGGAGCGTTGCCGGCGCGGAGAGCGTCACCACCGCAAAAGCCATGCCCGCCAGGTTCACTGCTGAGATCGTCCAATTCCTGAGACGGTAAGCAACCCCTGCCCAAGTGAAGACGGCACCAAGGGCGGCGGCCGATATGAGCACCACCTGCCATGGTGGACCTTCCGGTTGGTCCTGGAGGAGGCGTCCCAGCCGTACCAATGGCAACCAGATGGCTGCCACGACGGTCACACGAGTGAACTGGCGTGCCATACCTTCTCCGTGAGGGCGCTCCAGGCCGACGCCCATGGGTCTTCAGGTC
>JBFJTO010000067.1:0-7343 GCA_041625295.1 Acidimicrobiia bacterium
CCTTTCCCAAGCCTCCACCCGCCGTGAGGTAGATGGCGGGAAGGGCCAGCGCGAGTCCAAGCAAGGACGCGGCGCCGAGACGATCACCGCCTACCAGGCCGTACACCATGGGAACGGCCCCGCCGAGCAAAGCCGACAGCGGGGCAACCACCGCCGATCTGCCAATGGCCAGGCCCCTGTAGAGCGCAACGACGCCGGCACTGCCGGCGATGCCTGCCGCTGCACCCCAGGCGAGATCGGCAATCGTGGCCCGACCATCGACGAGTAGTGGTGCTGCCAGAGCCGCCACGCCCAAAGCAGCCACCTGGGTCCACAGGACGGCCGATGCGGCACCGGTGCGACGGGTGACCCGACCGCCCAGGAAGTCCACGAGACCGTAGAAGACCGCCGACATAGCGCTGAAGAAGAGTGCCACCGCGACAGGCTAGGTGCCGCGATACCGGCCGGGCCGACTAGCTTTTCAACCATGGAATCCGAGATCCGTCGAGAGCTGGACCACCTACAGACGCGGCTGGCCACCGAGTCGGAACAACTCATCAACCCGGGCCAAGCGGGCATGGCCGGTGGACCCGGCGGAGGAGGTTTCGAGCCGGCCGACGTCTCGAGACTCAACAATGCCATCCGCAAAGCGCGTGGAATCGACAGGATCGAAGCCCGCATCAACGAACTCCAGGCTCAACTAGACGCACTGCAGCGCTGAACGCTCAGTTCGCCTCGTGAGGGAGCGAGGTGCGCGCCGCCCTGAGGAACGCATGGGGTGTGACGCCGAGGAAGTTGCCAACTCGCGACGTGTACACGTCCGCATGCCTCTCGACCTGGCGAGCAAAGAGGCTCTTGTCGATTCCCGAGCGCATCAGCAGGCCCCAATTCGGATTGGAGAGGCCCCCCGCCTCCATCGCCAGCGGAGCTATTCGTTCATCGAGCTCGACCAGCGAGTTCCGGGCCGAATCGAGATCACGATCGATCGCTGCGTTCGATCGCCCCGGTCCGGATTTCTTGCGCTGGCGCTCAAGGCGAAGTGACGACAGACGGGCCTCGAAACCCTCCTTTTCGGCCATCAACGAGGTCAAGGTCTTCTCTCTTTCGGCAAAGCGCTCGAGTGCCGCGATTTCGGCTTCGAGCTCACGGAGGATCAGTGCGGTTCGCCATCTCAACATCGATTTCGAGGCGTGGACATCACCAAACAGGTGGTCGCCGACGTAAAGGATCTCATCGCCGGACAGACCCAGGCTCTCTTCGACCTGGCGCGCACTGCCTCCAAAGTAGACGCCACCGGATTCGATGGCACCGTGATGGGGTCTCAACAGGGCACTGGTCTCGTCCACGACCCGATAGAGGCGGTGATCACCGGAGAAGAAACCCGGCTTTCCTGCGGACACGATCACCGTGTCGAACAGGTCCCGCCACGATCCTCCCATCACGGGATCGAAGACGAGCGTCATGATCCGGTCGGCGTACTCCCACTCAGAGTTGGTGATGAGCATCAGTTGCTTGCCGGCGCCACGCTGATCCCGGAGCGCCGTCACCACGTCCTCGTCGAACTCGATGAACCGACCGGGATCTTCGAGGATCTCGGTCTTGAGCGTTCCCTCCATGTGGGCGGCATCCAGAGCCGCTCTCGTCGCCCGATAGAGCCCCTCGTAACCGAGCCCCCCCGGAATGCGGCCCTCGTCGGCAAGATCGATCAGCTGTCCGAACAGCGTGGCCTCCGAAAGCGAGAACAGCGTGTTGAGAAAGATCCAGCGATCCTCCGCGAGGTCGACGAACGTCCCTGCGTAAGCCCGGCGCATCTCGTCGAATTCGAGGAATCGGGAACCGTGCATTGCCCGGATCACATACCCGAATCTGGTGACTTTGATGAGGTTCCCCAGTTCGAGGTCGATGGTCAGACCCTGTATCACTCTGGCTGGATCGAACTCGAGGCCGCCGACCGGCCACCCGCTCCGGGCCAGGCGTTTCTTGGCATGGTGGTAGGCGCGACTCTCCCACTGATCGGTGTTGTAGTGGACAAGCGTGTAATCGAGGTCGTATCCAATGGCCTTGATCGACCTCAGGTTCAGCGTCCGGTTGCAGAACACCCCGCGTGGATCCATCCCGGGACTCTATCCCGAACGCACAGCCACGAGCTTGAGGACCGCCGATTCGGTGAGGACGTAAACCTCGCCGCCGGAGTCGGTACCGAACGAGACGACGCGACCGGGGATTCCGACCTGACCGGTCCAATCCTCGATCTGGGGCGTGGAACCATCCCATCTGAAACTGCGCAGCCATCCCCCGCAGTAGTCGGAGAAGAGATACTGGCCAACGATCTCGGGGATCTCCTTCCCCCGGTACACCACGCCCCCGGTTATCGAGCACGCGCCTCCGTCGCCGTGCTCGATTTCGACCTCTGGCAGGGTGAGCCCTCCGGTATCGCATTGTCTGCGTGGTGAGAAGCAATGCCGACCCTCGGTCACGGGCCATCCGAAGTTGTATCCCCCCTCGGCATAGGCGACAACGTCGATCTCCTCATAGGATCCTTGCCCGACATCACCGATGTAGAGCGTGTCGCCATCGAAAGAGAACCGCCACGGGTTGCGTAGACCGTAGGACCAGAGGACAGATTCACCAGTGACGATGTCGATCCTCACGATCCCTCCGAGGAGGGTGGATGTGTTCTGCCCGTTGCCGTACCGGTCGCCGGCACCCCCGCCATCGCCAAGACCGAGATAGAGGTAACCCCCGGGGCCGAATTGGAGCATTCCCCCGTTGTGGTTCCCCGCGGGCTGGCTCAACCGAAGAATCTCCTTCTCGCCGTCGGTGATCTCCGACACCACGGTGTCCCCGTTGTTGGCCGTGTAATGGAGGAAGATCCGGCCTTCGCTCTCGGCCATGCCCAGCAAGCCTTGCTCACCCGAGTTCCGGACTCGATCGCTGATGTCCACGATGACATCGCCGACACCCTGGGCTCCAAAACCAAAGACATGACCGTCTTTGGTCGCCAGCAGGTCGCCGGATCCGGCGGGAATCAACATCACCGGGAACGGCACGTCTTCGGCGATCGTCTGGTATACCAATCCGGTGAATTCGGGCAAGGTGACGGTGGTGACAGAGGACACGGTCGTCGACGGCGCGTCCTCCGCGGTCGTCACCGTCACTCCCGACGTCGTGGTGACCGCGGGCGTGGCGACCGGACCGTCGGTGGACACGGGCGAACCGGCCAGTGAGCAGGCCGAGACGACCAGGGCAATGGCAACGATCCTCATTCCAGGGAATGTACGTGTTCGGGCGGCCTACCCAAACCATGGATAGTTACGCTCGCCGGCGGAGGTGACGGTGAAGAACGACAAGAGGACGATCTTCGGCTGGGCGATGTACGACTGGGCGAACTCTGCCTACTCGACCGTCATCGCCGGAGCGATTCTGCCTTCCTACTTCGTTGCCGGGGTGGTAGGCGAGGGCGAGAAGTGGAACGGGTGGTCGGGGGAGGCTCTGTGGGGTCTCGTCACCGGTGGCGGGGCACTTCTCCTTTTCCTGGCCATGCCCGTTCTAGGTGCCATTGCCGACTTCTCGGCGTCAAAACTGAGGTTCCTGCGCGCCTTCGCGTATGGAGGGTCGCTGTTCACCACGATGCTCTTTTTCGCCGGCACCGGCGATGTGCTCTTCACCCTCGGATTCTTTCTCCTCGCCCAAATAGGTTTCGTCGGAGCCAACGTGTTCTATGACGGGTTTCTCCCCGACCTCACCACCGACGACACGATCGACAAGGTCAGTTCGCGTGGTTTCGCGCTTGGCTACATCGGGGGCGGTCTCTACCTGGCCATCGTGTTCGCGGCCATTCAGTTGGCGCCCGATTCTGATGCTTCCGCGCTGGCGGCGCGTATCGGCATCGGCGGGACCGGGTTGTGGTGGGCGGGATTCTCCGCCTTTGCGTTCCGACGCCTACGGGAAACCGGCACAGCCCGGGAACTGCCTGAGGGCATCTCGGTGCCCCGTGTGGCAGTGATATTGACCGGTGGTCTCGCAGCCATTCTCGTCGCCGGATTGGCCGGACTCGTGTTCGGACCGGCATCCGGAGCGAGTTTCGGATGGATAGCGGGGCCAATCGTGGTTGCCATCGCCGTGTGGACCGTGACCGCGTACCTGGCCGTCAGCCGTCTCCGTGGCAATGCCGGGGCTCCCCACTACCGCCCGCGATCACGCACAGCCAGGCTGGCCACGATCGGATTCACCAGAACCTGGTCCACTGCACGCAAACTGCTCGGTTTCAAACAGCTGCTGCTCTTCGTCCTCGCCTTCATCCTCTACAACGACGGCGTCCAGACGACGATCACGATCTCGGCTGCCTACGGAACCGAGACCCTCGGCCTCGAAACCACGACGATCGCTCTCACTTTCCTCGTGGTCCAATTCGTCGCCTTCGGCGGCGCCCTGTTCTTCGGATGGGTGGCGGGCAGGATCAACATCAAGCGAGCAATCCAGATAAACCTCATTGTCTGGGTTGCAATCGCCGTGCTTGCCTACCGGCTACCGGCAGAGACTCCGATCGCGTTCCTGGGGCTGGGGCTCGTGATCGGAGTCGTCCTCGGCGGGGTCCAGGCGCTGAGTCGATCTCTGTACGGATCCATGATCCCCGAGGAGGCGTCGGCAGAGTTCTACGGCTTCTACTCTGTGTTTTCCAAGTTCTCGGCCATGTTCGGGCCGATCATCTTCTCCATCGTCGGGCGGGCCAGCGACTCGGGTCGCCCGGCGATTCTGTCAATCATCGTTTTCTTCGCGATGGGCTTGGTCCTGTTCTCTCTGGTCGACATCGAGAAAGCCCGCAGCTCGAGACAGCGCTGGTCTTTCGACCAGGCGTAAACTATGTACATGGACGAATCCACAGAATCGGAGTTCGAGGATCAGGCGCCCGAGGAGCCACTCGAACTCGGCATCTATCCCCCGACAACCGTTCCCAAACCCCCTTCGTCAGGGATCCCATGGGGTCTGGCGAGTTTTCTCGTTTTGGCACTTGTCGTCGCCATCTTCGCCGTTCAGAACCCCCACGACGTCGAGCTCAAATTCCTCGCGTGGAGCTGGCAATTCCCGATGGCGTTGGTGATCATCGCCGTCGTTGCGCTGTCGATCGTGCTCGACGAGATTCTCGGAGCGGTGCTCAGAAGCAGGCGTCGCAAGCGTCGGGCCGAGAAACACGAACTCAAAGAGCTCCGCAGCCGCCAGCCGTGACCGAACGGCTGGTGGTGATCGGCGGCGACGCCGCCGGGATGTCGGCCGCCAGCCAAGCCAGGCGGAGAAAGCCCGATCTCGAAATCGTGGCATTCGAGAGGTCGGGATGGGCCAGCTATTCGGCTTGTGGAGAGCCGTATCACATCGCCGGTTATGTCGATCCACTCGAGCGACTGGTCGCTCGCAAACCCAAACGGTTCCGCGAGATGGACATCGATCTCAGACTTCATCACGAGGTCGTCGGCATCGACATCCACCGAAGGACCGTCACGGTGCGCAACGCCGAGGGAAGCTTCGACATGGGCTTCGACCACCTGATGGTGGCCACCGGCGCCCGGCCGGTTCGCCCCGAGATCGTGGGAGTCGACCTCGATGGGGTCCACCAATTGAGAACCCTCGACGATGCCAGGACGCTGCGAGGGCTGGCCGAATCCAACCGGGGATCGGCAGTCGTGATCGGGGGCGGGTACATCGGCCTCGAGGCCGCCGAGGCATTCCTGGCGCAGGGTTGGACCGTCACCGTGGTCACATCCGGGAAATCGGTCCTCGAGCAGTCTCTAGACCCCGACATGGGTTCTCTGGTAGTTGAGGGCATGGAACAGCAAGGAATACGGGTGCTCACCGACGACCGGGTGCGTTGCATCAATGGCACGACAAGGATCGACAGCGTTGGTTGCGAAAACGAAACCATCACCGCGGACGTGGCAATTCTCGGTCTGGGCAGCGAACCCGAGGTCGAGCTTGCGGAACAGGCCGGGATCGCCATCGGAGAGACCGGCGCCATCGCTGTGGATGACCGCCAATCCACAATGGTGGAGGGCATCTGGTCGGCAGGCGACTGCGCAGAGACCATCCACAGAGTCACCCGGACTCCGGCCAACTTCCATCTGGGCACGGTCGCCAACAAGACCGGCAGGGTTGCCGGGATCAACATTGGCGGCGGGTCCGCACGTTTCCCCGGTGTTCTCGGCACCGCCATCACCAAGGTCTGCGACACCGAAGTCGCCTCGACCGGGGTCAGAGGCCACCCGGCGATCGAGTCGGTTTCAGCGGACGCGGAAGGCAAAACCACGGCCGGCTACTGGCCAGGGGCCGCTCCTATCAAGATCCGCGCCACCGTTGAGCGGAACACCGGCCGGCTGATCGGCGCCCAGATAGTGGGTGGACCGGCTTCGGCGAAACGGATCGATGTATTTGCGACCGCGATCTGGAACGGCATGACAGCAGAGGATCTGTCGTGGACGGACCTGGCCTATGCACCCCCGTTCTCTGGCGTTTGGGATCTGATCCACATCGCCGCCCGTCGGGCGGCCGAAGCCTGCCGATGAGACTCCTCGTCCTGGCGGTTCTGATCAGCGCGTGCGGGCTGGCACCGGCTCCTCGAGCAGCACCCGACGCGGCCAGTGTCACCCGGGTCATCGACGGTGACAGCCTCCTGCTTCAAGTCGACGGCCAATCTGTAGAGGTCAGGCTTCTGGGGATCAACGCACCGGAGCATGACGAGTGCATCGGACCCGAAGCTGCTCTCCACCTGGCGACATTGATCGGCGACGAACCGATGACTGTTTCGTTCGACGGTCAGGATCAGTACGGACGCTCGCTCGGCGAGGTGTTCGCTTCGGGAGCCTCGGTGAATGCGAGCATGGTCGCAGACGGATTCGCGCTCGCAATGTCCACACCTGGATTCGCGCACTTCTTCGACCTGGAAGCCGATGCCGCCAAATCCGGGGCAGGTCTCTGGGCAGAGTCGATCTGCGGCGCAGCCGGACCCCGTCCCGCGGTGTCGATAGTGGCCATGGATGCCAACCCGCCCGGGCCCGACAAGGATGCGCTCGACCAGGAAACGATCACGCTTGCGAACCGGGGCGCCACGGCAATCGATCTCAGCAATTGGGTCGTCCGCGACGAGTCGACAGCCAACCGCCTCCACCTTCCGGCCGGTACGGTTTTGGCGCCAGGAGAACGTTTGACGATCTCTTCCGGCTGCGGAACCTCGACGGAGATCGTCTACTGGTGCGCCCGGGGGCCGATCTGGAACAATTCGGGCGATACGGCCCTACTTCTCGACGCATTCGGTCGGATAGTTTCCACGCTCCACAAAGGTTGAGTCGATCAGATACGATCTGTCCACAACAGCC
>JBFJTO010000068.1:0-7227 GCA_041625295.1 Acidimicrobiia bacterium
CTCTCGTTTCCAACCGAGATTGCACAGGCCTATGCGAAACAGCGGGTCTGGCTCTCTATGGCGCCGGAGGCCCGGTCTCCGGACTCTTTGCCTCCCTGGCCGGCGGCCTCGTCTTGGCGTGGCCTGTCGACATCATCGTCTGGGTCGTCCTGGCATTCGGGGCCGCGCGGCTGGCTTTGAAGCGAGACCTCCCGATCACGAGGGTGGGCCGATGGGTCGTTGCGGCCGCCCTTCTCTGGGGCGCTCTGGTGTCGCTGCTGATCGAACGGGCCTGACCGAGCCCGAGCAGGCCGCCCAGGCCGACGGCGACGCCGGTACCGGCTCCGACGTTGCGCACTGCCAAAAGCACTCCGGGTAGGAATGACACCCGATCCGTCGAGTCGTGACGGATCGTCAACACCTCGCCAGGGTTTCCAAAGAGAACCTCCTGGTGGGCCAGCAAGCCGGGAAGGCGGATCGAGTGGACCGGCACCCCGGAAACGTCGCCCCCGCGGGCTCCTGCGACCGTCTGGGTGGATTCAACCGCTCGCGTCTGGTGCCCGTGCGCCGAGGCGATCCTGTCCGCGGTCGCGATTGCCGTCCCCGAAGGGGCATCGGCCTTGCGATCGTGGTGGAGTTCGATCACCTCGGCGGCCGCGAAGTGGCTCGCGGCGAGTTCGGCAAAACGCATCATCAGCACCGCGCCGATCGAGAAGTTGGGAACGATCAGGCAATTGGGCGGGCCGCTCCCCCAAGACTCGCGGACCTCGTCGATCCGACCCGCCGTGAAGCCCGATGTGCCAAAGACCACGTGACACCCAAAGGACCTCCACTGTTCGAGATTATCGACAACCACATCCGGGTTGGTGAACTCGACCACGACGTCGCAATCCGCGAGGACATCCGGCTCACCGCCGATCACGAGTCCTGCGACCGAGTCAGAGGCGTGAAAAGGGTCGTACGTGCCGGTCAACTCGAGATCGGGCTGGGCGGCAACAGCCTCGCAGACGAGCGTCCCCATGCGGCCGCCCGCACCCGATACGCCCACCCGAATCACAAGTACTCCTCCAACTCCGGTCCGTCGTAGGGTCCGACCGCTCCTATCACCAGCGGCCCTGTCAAGAGCGTACGCGCTACCGCGTGGATGTCGGCCTTTGTCACAGCTTCGATCTTGCCGATTCGCTCGTCTACTGAGAGATGGGGTGCGCTGATCATTTCGTCGCGTCCGAGACGAACCATCCGGCTGTTGGGGTCCTCCATTGCAAGAGCAAGCCCACCCCGCATCGCTCCCCGGGCACGAACGAACTCGTCTTCGGTGATCCCGTCGGCGACGATCTTGTCGAGCTCCTCGTGGATCAAATCCAGCACTTTGCCTGCCTGGTCCGGCGTGGTTCCTGCATACACACCCCAAACCCCGGCGTCGGCATAGGCACTTCTGAACGAGTACACCGCATAGGCCAGACCGCGCTCCTCACGTATCGAGGTGAACAGCCGCGATGACATCCCTCCCCCGAGCACGTGGTTGAGAAGCTCGAGTGCCCAGCGCCTCTCGTCGGCGCGATGAAGACCGGCGCCACCGAGGACCAGGTGAGCCTGCTCGGTGGGTCTCCTCACCGCCCGCACGTGTGGTTTGACTTCCACCTCGCCGTACTCGTGGTCGACGCCGTCTCCGGACCAATCCCCGAACAGCTCCTGTACCAAGGCGACCACTTCGGCGTGAGCAACGGATCCGGCCATGGCAATAACGGTGGACCCGACCCCATAGCGACGCTTCCAGTATCCATGGATGTCGTCGCGGGTCATGCCTCGAATCGACTCCCGCGTTCCCAACACCGGTGCGGCGAGGGGGTGGCCTGCGAACACTCCTGCTGTAAACGACTCGAAGGCGGTGTCAGCGGGATCGTCCTCGCTCATGTTGATCTCTTCGACAACCACCTGGCGCTCGGCGTCGATCTCGTTGATTCGAAAGGCGGGACGCTGGAGCATCTCGGCCAGCATGCCCAGACCTGATGGAAGGTCCGTGTCGAGGAGCCGAGCCCAGAAACACGTGTTGTCCTTGGATGTGAACGCGTTCGACTCGGCACCCATGGCGTCGAACCGCTGCGAGATCTCCTGGGAGGACAGCGCTTCCGAGCCCTTGAAGAGCAGGTGCTCGAGGAAGTGCGACGCTCCGGCCTCGTTTGCCTGCTCGTCGCGGGTGCCGGTGTCGACCCAGCAACCCACCGCTACGGACCGGACGCCAGGCACGGCCTCGGTGATCACCTTGAGACCGTTGGAAAGGGTTGTCAGCTGATAATGCACGGCGGGCATGGTACGGCCTGCGTCAGGCCAGGCAATCGCTGCCTACTCGGCGGCAACCTCGAACACACCGGTTTCGAGGTAACGGTTGATATCGGCGGCCGCTCTCCGCCCCGCCCCCATGGCGAGTATCACAGTGGCTCCGCCCGAGACGATGTCACCGCCGGCCCACACACCGGTGCGGGACGTCCGCCCCGAGGTCTCGTCGGCAATCACGGTTCCCCAGCGCGTGTAGCCGAGACTGGGCTCGTTTCTGCGTAGAAGTGGATTGGCGTTGTTGCCGACAGCTATCACCGCGACATCGATCGGCATCTCGTAGATCCCTCCCTCGATGGGGACCGGGCTGCGCCGTCCGCTCTCATCCGGCTCGCCCAACTCCATCTCTTGAAGTTCGACGGTCCGCAGCCATCCGTCATCGGTTCCGCCAAAACTCACTGGAGCCGTCAGCAATTTGAACTCGACTCCTTCAGCCTTGGCGTGGGCGATCTCTTCGACTCTCGCCGGCATCTGCTCCTCGGCGCGCCGGTAAAGGATCACGGCCCGGGCAGCCCCAAGTCGCATGGCGGTTCGCACGGCATCCATGGCGGTGTTGCCCCCGCCGAAAACGGCAACGGTCTTCCCGGCCACCCCGATGATCGGTGTATCCGACTTGGGTCGGTAAGCCCTCATGAGATTCACGCGGGTCAAGAACTCGTTGGCCGAGTAGACACCGACGAGGTTCTCCCCTTCGACGTTGGTGAACTTGGGGAGTCCGGCGCCCACACCCAGAAACACTGCCGAAAAACCTTCATCGAACAAGGCATCGATCGTCGTTGTCTGCCCGACGACCGCATTGGTGATGAACTCGACACCCATCTTCTCGAGCGCCTGGATCTCGGCCTGGACGATCTGCTTCGGAAGCCGGAATTCAGGAATGCCGTAGACGAGAACCCCTCCCAGCTCATGAAGAGCCTCGAAGACCGTGACGGCGTGGCCGGCCTTGATCAGATCGGTGGCTGCGGCCAAACCTGCGGGTCCGCTGCCAACCACGGCGACCCGCTTGCCGGTGGAAACCGCAGGCATTTCGACCCTGGAAAGGCCATTGGTTCGCTCGAAGTCGGCCACGAACCTCTCGAGAGCTCCGATGGCAACCGAGTCTCCGGTCTTGGCGAGTATGCAGGCACCCTCACACTGGTTCTCCTGCGGGCACACTCGACCACAAACCGCCGGCAGCGAGTTGTCGAGCTTGATGACTCGAGCCGCCTCGGCATAGGAACCCTCCGCCACAAGCGACAAGAACTCCTCGATCCTCACCCCGACAGGACACCCGTCGACGCATTTGGGCACTTTGCACTCCAGGCACCGCATGGCTTCGAGGCGCGCCATTTCGGCGGTGAACCCGAGATTCACCTCTTCGAAGTTGTGGGCTCGGGTGGCCGGATCCTGTTCGGGCACGTGGGTGCGGGGTATGTGCCGTCGTTCCTTCTTGGAAGGGCGCACCGATGGGACGGTCATGGCGCCATCCACTCGACGAAGTCTTCGGCCTTTTGCCGCTCGAAGTCGACGTAAGCCCGGTTTCTTCGGGCCAACAGCTCGAAGTCAACGTCGTGAGCGTCGAACTCGGGTCCGTCCACACAGGCGAATCTGGTCTCGCCGCCAACGCTCACCCTGCACCCGCCACACATGCCGGTACCGTCAACCATGATCGGATTCAGGCTCACAACCGTCCGGATCCCATACGGTCGGGTCACCTCGGCGATTGCCCGCATCATCGGAATCGGACCGATCGCCAACACGAAGTCGAGTTTTCGACCAGAGTCGATGAGGGCCTGCAGTTTCTCGGTCACGAACCCGTGGGTGCCATAGCTCCCGTCATCGGTGCACGGGTAGACCTCATCCGACACAGCCGCCAGTTCTTCTTCGAGGATCACGAACTCACGAGAACGCCCACCGATGATCGAGATGACCTCGTTGCCTACTTCCTTGAGCGCTACCGCGATCGGATACGCGATAGCCGTGCCCACACCGCCACCGACCGAGACGGCGGTGCCGAAATTCTCGATATGGGATGGCGAACCGAGCGGACCGACGAGATCGAGAATCGAGTCACCAGTTTCCAGCTGGTTGAGGACCATGGTGGAGCGTCCCACGCCCTGGACGATCAGAGCAATCCAACCCTCGTCAGCGTTGCTGTCGGCAATGGTGAGAGGGATTCGTTCACCATCTGCCCACACCCGCAGGATTACGAATTGGCCCGCCTTGCGGTTTTTTGCCACGGCAGGGGCCATGACCCGGAAATACTTGACGCCGGGCGCAAGGAATCGTGCCTCGATGATCGGAAACATGGTTTGACCGCCGCTCTTGCCTTCGCTCCGTGCACATCAAACCGGGGACCTGTCCTCGTCTCCAGAGCCTTCCGGCCCTAGTACAGGACACCTCCGAGTCCTCCCTACAGGGACCGTTGTCACACACGGCACGATCAGAGCCACGACCGTTGACACGTGTGAGACAATCGGCGCTTGATGCGCGCTCGAAACCAAACCGTGCTCCGCGACATTCTGCGGCCCGACGAAGGGGCCATCGAGGATGTCATCACTAGATATCGACGCGTGGCACCCGCGGTTACGCGGATCGCGCGCAGCCTGAGCGGTAACGACAGACTGCGGGTTCGATTGGGAGCCCACTCGTCCGCGGGTTCCGATGAGGTCGTTTGCGACCCCCGGCTCTTCCAGGCCGCCTTCAACCGGGGCGCCCCGGTGACGCCTGCCGAGGTCGCCCTGGCCTCTGCGCTTCACGAAGTCATCCACCTGATCTCCACGGACCTCGATGCCAAACGCCCGCTGCCGAAGCGGTGGCCCGTCGAGACACCCTCCGAAGAGCCGGTCGATCTCCTCGATGCCCTCGTCAAGACGGGAGGTGCGCTGGCCGAGGCCATGTTCTTCACCCTCGAGGATGCCCGCCAAGAGCACCGGGGCCTGAGCGCATACCCGGGAGCTAGGTCTGTGCTCGCTGACATGTACAGAGCGGCGTACTCTGCTGCGATGCGCGGGGCCGGACCGCTTTCACAGTTCTCCCTGGCGTGTTTTCTGACTTGCGGCGGCTATTCGCCTCGCGAGAGCCTCGAGCGGAGAATGGACCCCCGGGCAGCTGCCGCATTGGCCGAGTCCTCAGGGCTCCTCGGAGACATCGTCGATTCGTCTGATCCCTGGGAGGTAGCGCTGCTCACACTCGATGTCCTATCCGTGGCGCGATCACATGGGCTCCTGACCAATCTTCGTGAGGACCCGACCATCGCCCAGCAGGAGGCCGCCGACCAACTCGACTCCGAAGCCGTTCTCGAGAGCGTCGACAAGATGCGGCTGACCAGTCCCATCGTCAGAGACGCCGACGGATACGGGGACACGAAGCGCTCGATGGAGGCCACATCCGGCCTGTCGGAGCGTAAGGGTGAGAGTGAGGTCGGCGCCGATGCACCCACCGACCAACTTCTCAGAGTGTCGGAGGCTGCCACCGTGTTTCTTCCCACGGGCCAGACCGGACGGATCATCGTCGGTCCTGTTCCTGCGTCCTTCTCGTCGTTCTCGGGACCGGGCCGCCAGGCGCTGGTGGACACGGCACGCCGATGGGGGGTAGCTCAAAGGCAGGTCTCCGGAGAGCTCTTTCCCATGTTTGCGGCCAACCAGCGCCGGGGATTGCGCTCCGGGTACGACCAGGGCGACATCTCCCCCCACGCCGCCCTGTTCATCGGCGCAGGCCTCTACACCCGCATGTATGAGAGGAGAGCGGCCCGCACCCGTCGCAAATACGCCGTGAGCCTCCTGGTCGATGCCTCGGCATCGATGCTGCAACCCCGAACCGGCGCCACGAGTATCCGATCACCGTGGGGCATGTCGGCCGGGTTGTTGGGGGCGTGGACACTCGCGCATCTATGCGACGAACTCCAGATCGAGTTCGAGGTCGCCTTGTTCAACCGCTCGTTCGCTGCCCGCCCCGCCGACAATGAATGGTCATTCACCAAGGGCAGAAGCCAGGTGATGGCAGGGCTCAAACAGACCCAGGGCTCGTCGGCACAGCGCCTGTCCAACACGGTCAACCACTACCTCGTCAAGCCCTTCGACCGATCATGGAGAGATCACCAAGACCTTCTCGCCGGGCTGTTCTGGACGGCGTCGGAACCTGGGCAAGCCGCCGCAGCGGCCCGCCGCGATCCGCGAGGCACTCCCCCGGTGTCGATGTTCGAGAAGGCGTCGAACGTCGACGAGTTCAATCTGACCCTTGCAGCTGAGCGGATGGCGCGCCTCGGCGCACAGGTGAGAGTTCTCGTCGTTCTCGCCGACGGTATGACCCGGGGTTCGGTGGCCGCCCTGGCCGACACCGTGAATTCCATCGAGCGCTCGGGAACCACCGTTCTCGGGATCGGCATCGGTGACGACACGGTTCGGGCCGCATATCACCGCCATCAGGTCGTCAACCAACCAGACCACCTGACCCGGGCGGTGGTCGAGGGCGTACGCTCAGCGCTGCGTCGCTCGCTCTCGTACTGGGGAATGGATTCCTGGTGGACCAGACCGGCCCGCCCCTCTTCAAACCTATGGAAGGAACAAAGTGCCTGATACTGCCCTATTCGAGGATCCCGAAGGACGTGGGAACCCCATCGAGCTGCCTCGGTGCTCGATTCCCGCCGATCTTCCCGATGGCGATCAGCGACGCGGGAAGATCCCCGAACCCGATCCCCACTACGTAGACCTCGGCATGCTGTATCGCTTTGCTCAAGTCGAAGCCGTCCGCCTCTCGAACCCTGAGGGGTTCGCACCACTTCACACAGCCGTTCGCGGGCACATGGGCACCGGCAAGGATCATGACATCGAGCAATTTGCGGCCCGGTTGGGACTGCCTTACTACCGGATTCCTCTCACCGGCGAGGTCCGCGACGTGACCCTGATCGGGTCGACCAAGCTGCATGGCGACGGA
>JBFJTO010000069.1:0-7138 GCA_041625295.1 Acidimicrobiia bacterium
CGAGGAGCGCGACTGGAACATCGCACCCACCGATGAGGGTGCCCAGAAGATGCTGCTCACCGAACCTGAAGGTCGCCTCAAGGAGCAACTCGGCACGGTCGTCGGCGACGACTTCTTGTTCGAAGACGAGTCGCCCGACGACGAGCGGATGATCGTCAACATGGGCCCCCAGCATCCATCCACTCACGGCGTGCTCCGCCTTCACATCGAATTGGACGGGGAGATAGTTCGCCGGTCGAAGCCGATCATCGGTTACCTCCACACGGGAATGGAGAAGACAGCTGAGCAGCTGACCTTCCTCCAGGGACCCACGAACGTGACCCGGATGGACTATCTGGCACCTTTTCACAATGAACTTTGCTACTCGCTGGCGGTTGAGAGACTTCTCGACATAGAGGTTCCCCCCCGAGCCCAGGCGATCAGGATCCTGATGACCGAACTCAATCGGATCGCCTCGCACCTCGTGGCCCTGGCCACCAACGGCATGGATATTGGCGCCCTGTCGATGATGCTCTACGGGTTCAGAGAGCGCGAGCAGATCCTCGACTTCTTCGAGAAGACCACGGGTCTCCGCATGAACCACAACTACATACGCCCTGGCGGCGTGTCCGTGGACCTACCGCCGGGATGGCGCAAGGATGTCCGCGACATCCTCACGACGATCCCGGGCAGGATCGACGAGTACGATGATCTCCTCGAGTTCAACCCGATCTGGTTGGAGAGGACCAAGGGCGTCGGTGTGATAACCGCCGACGAATGCAGGGCGTACGCCATCACGGGGCCGACGTTGCGTGCCGCCGGTGTGGCCTGGGACCTGCGCAAATCCTTCCCGTACAGCGGGATCGAGAACTACGAATTCGACATCCCCTCCGGGTCCAGCGGGGATGTGTACGACCGTTACCGGGTCCGTGTCGATGAGATCGCCGAGTCGTTGAAGATCGTCGAGCAGGTCGCCGATGTGATGCCCAAGGGCGATTATCGGGTCACAGACCGCAAGGTGACCCCTCCGCCGCGCAAGCGGATAGATGAGTCGATGGAAGCACTCATTCACCATTTCAAGTTGTTCACCGAAGGCTTTCTCGTGCCCGCGGGCGAGACCTACGTCGCCGTGGAATCTCCTCGAGGTGAGCTCGGTTGTTACCTCGTCTCCGATGGTGGCGGGCGCCCATGGCGGATGCACACGAGGGCACCCTCGTTTGCCAACCTCCAGGCCCTGCCGATCATGATGGCGGATTCTCTGATCGCCGACACGGTCGCGACCATCGCCTCACTCGACCCGGTCATGGGTGATGTCGATCGCTGACGCGGTTCGTTGACCCGAAAGCTGGTACTACCTTGTCACCCGTGGACTCCCAAAACCGCACTGCCGTCCTCATCGAGGAGGTAGGCGCTCTTGTCGACCGCAAGGCTCCAAAGGCCGATCGCGAAACACTGCGAGCCTTTGCAGAGGGGTATCTGCGAAGGTTGCCCCCCGAGTTCGGCGGCCTTTCCGCAAAAGATGCCTTCCTCCAGATTCGCAATCTGTTCGAGTTCATCAGGGTGCGCACCGAACCGTTTGCTGTGAGAGTGTTCAACCCCACGATCGCGGCCAACGGGTACGACTCCGGCGGCACGGTTGTCGAGGTGGTGGCGAAGGACGGTCCGTTCCTGATCGATTCGGTAACCAACGAGCTGACCGCGCTCAATGTCGATATCACAAGGGTTCTTCACCCCGTGTTCGGCATAGAGCGGGACGATCAGGGTCGGCTGTTGGGCATCCGCGACGCCCGTCAGACAGCCACACGAGAGTCGATCCAGCATCACGAACTGTCGAGAAGACTCTTCGACGCCGACCTTCCCGCGCTGGAGGCCTCGCTGATGTCGATCCTCACCGATACCCGACAGGCGGTCGGTGACTTCCACTCGATGCTCGGAGCCGTCGACCGGATGATCGAACTCGCCCGGATCGGAGAGGGCTATTACGGCAAGGACACCGTCGATGAGGCATGCGCCTTTCTCCATTGGCTGAAGGACGACAACTTCGTGTTTCTCGGGTATCGCGAGTACCGGGTCTTCGACACCGAAGAGGGCCGCGCCGTCCAGGTGGTCCCCGAGACCGGGTTGGGCCTGCTCCGCGCAGACGAGGAGTCGAAGCTGTTCAAACCCACCTTGATGGCCGATCTTCCCCAGGAGCTGGCACACCGCTACACCACCGGAGATCTGGTCGTGGTGTCGAAATCCAACCGCGCATCGACCGTTCACAGGCGAGTCCGCATGGACTACATCGGTGTCAGATTGGTCGACGCCGACGGGGTGACCAACGGAGAGGCCCGGTTGCTCGGGCTGTTCACTTCGAAGTCGTACATGGAGCGCGCATCCAAGATCCCGGTGCTGCGCAAGATGCTCAGCGACATCCTCGAAGCCGAGGACATGATCGCCGGGTCGCACGATGCCAAGGCTGTCACCCAGTTGTTCGACGGATTCTCCAAGCACGATCTGTTTGCGGCGTCTGCCGTAGACCTCGGCAAGACAATCATCGGCCTACTGGCCCAACAACAGCGACGTCAGGTACGTGTCTTCGTTCGTCGGGATCTGCTTCAGCGCAACGTGTCGATCCTGGTCGCGATGCCACGAGATCGGTTCAACGCCGACCTGCGCAAGCGACTCCAGGAGATGGTGCTCGAGCGTTTCGGCGGCGCCTCTGTGGAATATCACCTCGCCCTCGGGGAGGGAGAGAGTGCCCAAATCCATTTCACGGTCTGGGTTCCCACCGGGGACATCAAGGAGGTCGACTACCAGGCGCTGGAGGCCGATGTGGTGGCGGCCACCCGTACCTGGCAGGATCGGCTCAGCGGGGCTCTCGTCGAGCAGCGAGGCGCCGAGGAGGGCCGCAGGCTCGGCGAGACATGGGTGCCACGTTTCCCCGATTACTACGCGGCATCAACGTCTTTGGAACTCGCGATCGGTGATGTCGACATGCTCGAAGGCCTCACCAAATCCGGGGCAGAGTTCGTCGTCGGTCTTCAAAACGACATCGGAAAAGAGCGTGTCGAGTCGCTGACCCGCCTCGGTCTATACCGCTCCGGTGACAAACTTCCCCTCACCTCGCTGGTACCAGCGATGGAAGACATGGGCCTGGTAGTGGTTGAAGAGGTGCCCACGAGATTGCTGGGACGCGACCACTTCTTCATTCACGACTTCGGGGTGCTCGGCCCCGATAATCAACCGCTCGACCTCATCGATTGCGAAGATCGTGTCGCATCCGCCCTCACGGCGGTGTGGTCGGACAAGACGGCGTCGGATTCGCTGAATCGGTTGATCGTCACCGCCGGGCTCAAATACTCACAGGTCGAGATTCTCCGTGCGTATCGGACCTATTGGCGCCGTGTGGCTCCGGTGTTCACGGTCACCTATGTCAACGAGACCCTCAATGCCCATCCGGGTCTGGCGGCGGTGATCGTCAGGATGTTCGAAGAGAGATTCGATCCCGAGAGAAGTGGTGACGGATACGACAGCCACAAGGAGGGGATTCTTGCCGCTTTAGAGGCGATTCCCTCGCTGGACGAGGACAGGATCATCCGCGCTTTCGTAGGTCTCGTCGACGCGACCGTGCGCACGAATGCCTATCAAGAGGAAAGAGGCCGCCTGTCGTTGAAGTTCAAGTCCCGCTTGGTTCCCGATATGCCTCGCCCTTATCCGATGGCCGAGATCTTCGTTCTCGCTCCCGGCGTCGAAGGCATCCATCTGCGCGGCGGTCCTGTTGCTCGAGGCGGGATACGTTGGTCGGATCGGCGAGAGGACTACCGAACCGAAGTGCTCGGCCTCATGAAAGCCCAGATGGCAAAGAATGCGGTGATAGTTCCCACCGGATCGAAAGGTGGTTTCGTTCTGACCAACCGCCCGCTCGATCCGGTTGCGCTGCGGGCTCAAGTCGAGGAGAAGTACGAGATCTTCGTTCGCGGCCTCCTCGACATCACCGACAACCTTGTGGATGGCGAGGTCGTTCACCCAGAGCGGGTCAGATTTCACGACGGCGACGACCCCTACCTCGTGGTGGCCGCGGACAAGGGCACAGCCACTTTCAGCGATGTCGCCAATCGGATCTCTGCGGACTACGGATACTGGCTTGGAGACGCGTTCGCATCGGGGGGTTCCGCGGGCTACGACCATAAGGATCTCGGTATTACCGCCCGGGGTGCGTGGAAATCGCTGGAGCGCCACTTCGCCGAACTTGGCAAGGATCCACACCGAGATGTCTTCACCGCGGTGGGAATCGGCGACATGTCGGGCGATGTCTTTGGGAACGGTCTTCTCGGCTCGGATCGGATCAAACTCGTCGCCGCATTCGATCACCGTCATGTCTTCATCGATCCGGATCCGGATTCCGATGCCAGTTTCCTGGAGAGGAAACGCATGTTCTACCTTCCCAGATCGAGTTGGGCGGACTACGACTCCGATCTGATCTCGGAGGGCGGCGGGGTGTTCGAGCGCTCGGCCAAGAAGGTCTCGCTGAGCGTTCAGGCGCAGAAAGCCCTTGGCATCGAGGTCGGTGAAATGACACCCACCGAACTCATCAACCGGGTGCTCAAGGCTCCGGTAGACCTTCTCTGGAACGGCGGCATCGGAACCTATGTGAAGGCATCGACGGAGGTCGATGAGCAGGTCGGGGACCGAGCCAACGACGCATTGAGGGTCAGCGCCTCAGAACTCCGTTGCAAGGTCGTCATCGAAGGTGGAAACCTCGGCTTGACCCAGAAGGGTCGCATCGAATTCGGTCGTCTCGGCGGGAAGGTCAACACCGATTTCATCGACAACTCCGGTGGAGTCGACTGCTCCGACCGTGAGGTCAACCTGAAGATCCTTCTCAACGTCGCCATGAACCGGGGGACTCTTGAAGTCGACGAACGGGATGCGCTCATCGCATCCGTCGCCCCCGAGATCGTCGAGAGGATCCTCTACGACAACTTCCTTCAGGCGCAGATGATCTCTCTCGAACAGGGGTTGTCCAAAGACCGGATGGAGGAGTACGAGGCGTTGATGGTCGGCCTCGAGTCCGAGGGCATTCTCGACAGGGAGTTGGACGGGTTGCCGGCCACCGACGAGATGAGGGAGCGAGCTCGCGCCGGTGT
Organism: Acidimicrobiia bacterium; assembly: GCA_041625295.1. Lineage (GTDB taxonomy): Bacteria > Actinomycetota > Acidimicrobiia > Spongiisociales > ZC4RG35 > JBFGRR01. The sequence continues at coordinate 5,109 of JBFJTO010000069.1, forward strand.
GGGAATGGACCGCCCGGAACTCGCGGTGATCCTCGTGGACACAAAGCGAAGCCTCTACGAACATCTGATCAAGTCAGACCTGGTCGACGCCCCGTACTTCGCTGCCGATGTGGCGCAGTATTTTCCCGCGGCTGTCGCAGAACGATTCGGCGATTGCATCGAGGCGCATCCCCTGAGAAGGGAGCTGATTGCGACCTTGCTCGCCAACGACATCGTGAACTCGGGTGGCTCCACGTTTGTGCAGAGATTGGTCTCCGATACCTCCGCACCTGTCCCCGACATCGTGGCCGCATACCGGGTTTCCCGTGACGTCTCGGGGTCCCCGGCCCGGTGGGACGCCACCGAGCGGCTTTTTGGAGAGGTCGAGCTTTCAACCTTCACGCTGGTGCGAAAAGAGCTGCACCGCCTTGTCGAGAGGACGACGCGGTGGCATCTGTCACATCCTGATGCGGTCCGTTTCGATGAGACGGTTCACGCTCGGGCTGCAGTCTTCGCAACCGTCGAATCAGCGCTTCAGAGTGCTGGATCCGGGGAGTGGCTGCGTGAGCGGGAAAAGACCGCCGACGAATTGTCGGCCTCAGGCGTCCCGGCCCCGATCGCGCGATCAATCGCCTTCGTGGGCGATCTCCTCCACGCTTCCGACATCATGGCCGTCGCCGCTGCGACCGACCGCCCCATCGAACTCGTCTCCGGAGTGTTCGTCGGGCTTGGCCAGGCCATGGGCCTCGACAAGTTGGAGCGTCTCGCGATCGCCCTTCGGGGCAGGTCGAGGTGGCAGAGGTGGGCTAAGCGGACACTGCTCGACGATCTGCTGGCCATCAGAAACGAGCTGGCCCTGGCGGCTCTGGGCGTGGGCGGAGAAGGTGAAGCCGCGGTTGTGTGTGACCGTTTCTTGCTGTCTCGGGCGGCCGGGGTTGCACGCCTGGTGCGATTCCTCCAGAGAGTCGAGGCGGAACCGTTCGAAGACGTGGCGCCACTGATGGTGGCGGTGCGCCAGGTGAGGGCGCTGGTCGGCTAACCCCTCAAGGCTGCGAGCACCAGACCAGCCGTCTCCACCGACTCCGGTGTGACCGGGTCGAGGACGAGTTGCACGTGAGTCACACCCGTGTCGGCGATGCGGTTGAGCGAGTCCGCCATTCTCTCGGGGCTGCCTGTCACTGGATTGAGGCTGTTGCGCCGACGCGGTTCTGGGCCGAACTGGAGCAGATGGGCGACCGTGTACTCGACGTCGGAAGGGTCTCTTCCCGCCAGATCGCAGGCGTTATCGATCGCCTCGAGAACCCGGGGCAGCTCGCCGGGGTCGTTGTCGTAGTCGTCGAACCAGCCGTTCCACATGTCCGCGTGCGGGAGAGCGATCGAGAGCATGCGCGGTCCTGTGGAACCGATCATCAAAGGAGGCCCTCCCGGCCGGGGCCCACGGGGAATCAGCTCACAGTTCCTGGCCGAATAGAAATCGCCTGTGAAATCGATGGCGCCTTCCGCGAGCAGAGTTCTGATGATCGTGAAAGCCTCGGAGAATCTGCTCACCCGATGGTCGAATGCAAACCCGAACGCCTCGAATTCGACCTGATTCCACCCCGCTCCGAGGCCGAGGATCAGCCTTCCGCCCGAGATCTCGTCGACCGTGGCGGCTTTCTTGGCGAGCATTTGAGGCGAGTGAAAGGCGGTGGCGGCCACGAGAGGGCCGATCTCGACTCGGTTGGTGACTACGGCGAGTGCTCCCAGCAAGGACCACGCCTCCCACGGCCCGGTGGACACGCCCGTCCCCTCCCTGTCGTGATACAGGAGGTGATCGCCGACCCAGATCGAGTCGAATCCCAATGCCTCGATCGTGGTCGCCATGGATTCGAGGTCGGTCCATCTCACGTCCCACTCGACCTCGGGAAGCTGTATGCCCACCTTCACGCGATGGAGGGTAGATGGTGCTCGTCTCCCTTCGAGCACAGCATTGCCCTCTGTCCTGCACGGAGTGGGGGAAGGTCCGTGTCGACCGAAGGTCGGTAGGTAGGGGGTGCTCCCGGAGCAGAATC
>JBFJTO010000070.1:0-7122 GCA_041625295.1 Acidimicrobiia bacterium
AAGGTCGCGGGAACGACCATCGTGGCGACGACTGTTGCGGTGTCGCCCGTAACCCTGCCATTCACTGGTTCGGATTCCGGCTCTGCGCTCGCCTTGGGCATGGCGCTGGCAGGCCTCGGTGGTCTGGTCCTGGCAGCGGTGAAGCGTGAAGACGAGGAAGAGGCCCGGGCAAACCTCTAAATCTGACTCTCGCTCAGTCCTGGGAACGGGGCCCGAAAGGGCCCCGTTCCTGTTGTGCGCACCAACCCTTCCGTGCTGCAACAATCAACGCCGGGTCGCATGGGGCAAAGGGCAATGCAGGGCAGTTCGAAACTTGGCAAACGGCGACTATTCGGCGTGTCGATAATCGCTCTGTGGCTGGCAGTGGCCATCGTGATGGCCTCACCTGTCAACGCTGAAGACCAGTCCAATCCCGAGTTTCCCACCGTTGGTTGCGGCGGCGAATGGCACTGGGTTCACAACCAACTTCCGGACGGAGTGACCGCCGGGAACCTGACCGCTGTCTTCGCGGCTGCCGGATCCAAGCCCGTTGCGGGGTTGTACAACGGATCCGTTCTGCACTACCGGCTGACTCTGGGCGGCGGAGACACGCTCCTGTCCGCATCCGACGATGTGACCGGTGGCAAGCTCAACCTGAGCCACTATCCGGACTGCTCGACGACCACTACCACGACCACCACGACGACAACAACCACGATGCCCACGACCACAACCACGACGACGACCACCACTACGACGACGACCACTACGACTACCGCGCCAACAACCTCTTCGACCGGCGTCACATCGAGTTCCACCACCGGCCCAACGACCTCGTCAGAGTCCACACCGACTGTTGCCGGTATCACCGTCACATCGACGGCCCCGAAACCCTCTCTGCCCTACACGGGATCCTCATCACAACCGCTCGCTTTCCTCGGCGTGTTAGCCGCCCTATTGGGCGCGTTCATGCTCCGCTCAGAGAGTGATCGGAGAGAGGAACCTCCCTTCGTCCACGTGAAGGGCTGGGAGAACCGCTGAATAACCCGTCGTTGGTGATGAAGGCCCGGCGTTAAGCTCCGGGACTTCATCGTTTACGGAGCCATGAACCCAACATACGAACCTAAAGAAGTCGAAGCCCACTGGTACGAGTATTGGGAGAAGGCCGGGATCTTCCGGCCCGAATACCGACCCGATGGCCAACCCTTCTGTGTCGTGATACCGCCACCCAACGTGACCGGTTCGCTGCACATGGGTCACGCCCTCAACCTCACGATCCACGACGTGATCGTGCGCCGCAAGCGGATGCAGGGCTACGCCGCCCTGTGGGTTCCCGGATCCGACCATGCGGGCATCGCCACCCAGAACGTCGTGGAGCGGGAACTTGCTGCCGAGGGACTGACCCGCCACGACGTCGGCCGGGAGGCGTTCATCGAGCAGGTGTGGATGTGGCAACGTCGCCACGGTGGGCGCATCACCGAACAGATCCGCAGAATGGGCAACTCCTGCGACTGGACCCGGGAACGCTTCACGCTCGACGAAGGCCTTTCAGTGGCGGTGCGCGAGGTGTTTGTCCGCCTCTATGAAGAAGGTTTGCTTTATCGGGGCGACCGCATCATCAACTGGTGCCCTCGTTGCGCTACCGCCTTGGCCGAGATCGAAGTCGAGTATCGCGACGAAATGGGGGCACTCACCTACATCAGCTATCCCTTCACCGAAGGCGAGGGTGGCATCACCGTGGCCACGACTCGGCCCGAGACCATGCTGGGAGACACCGCGGTTGCGGTCCATCCTGACGATGAGCGTTATGCCCACATGGTCGGCAAGACGTTGCGCCTGCCGTTGGTGGGCCGGATCATTCCGATCGTTGCCGATGAGGCCGTCGATCCCGAGTTCGGCACCGGGGCCGTCAAGGTGACCCCCGCACACGATCCCAACGACTTTGACATCGCCCAGCGTCACGGACTCGAGGCCATCAAGATCCTCGACGAGGATGCGGTCGTCACCGCCGAGGGCGGTCGCTTTGCTGGTCTCGATCGCTTTGCCGCCAGGACGGCCGTCAGCGAAGCCCTCCACGCCGAAGGGGTGGTGGTCAAGGTGGAGGAGCATCCCCACTCGGTGGGACATTGCTACCGCTGCGACACCATCGTGGAACCGTTCCTGTCGCTTCAATGGTTCGTCTCGGTGCTCGAATTGGCCCGCCCCGCCATCAACGCCGTCAAGAACGGGGACAACTCATTCGTGCCATCCCGCTGGGAGAAGAACTACTTCCATTGGATGGAGAACCTGCGGGACTGGTGCGTCAGCCGCCAGATCTGGTGGGGTCATCGCATCCCCGCCTGGTACTGCCCCGACGGCCACATCACCGTCGCCAAGGTCGACCCCGACTCCTGCGCCACCTGCGGGAGCGAAGAGATCAGCCAGGAAGAAGACGTGCTGGACACGTGGTTCTCGTCAGCCCTGTGGCCCTTCAGCACGCTGGGATGGCCCGACGAGACTCCCGACCTCGCCAAGTTCTATCCCAACGACATCCTCATCACGGGCTTCGACATCATCTTCTTCTGGGTGGCCCGGATGATGAAGATGGGCCTTCACTTCATGGACGCGGTTCCCTTCCGTGAAACCATCATTCACGGGCTCGTGCGCGATGCGGCCGGCTCCAAGATGTCCAAGTCGAGCGGCAACACCATCGACCCCGTTGATGTGGCAGATGAATACGGCGCCGACCCGCTTCGTCTTGCCTTGATCCAGGCAGCCAACCCCGGCCAGGATGTTCCCCTCGATCTGGAATGGGTGGCGGGCACGAGACGGTTTGGCAACAAGCTCTGGAACGCGGTCCGCTTCGTCTTGATGCAGATCGAACCCCGCTCGGTGCCTCCATCGGGCGGATACCCCGCGAATCCAGGGCCAGCCGACGCCTGGATTCTGTCCCGTCTGGGCGAAGTGGCGGCAAGGTTCGACGAACTCGCCGATCAGTACCGGTTTTCGGACGCCTACGGCACGCTTTACAACTTTGCCTGGTCCGAGGTCTTCGACTGGTACTTGGAGATCGCCAAGGTGAGCCTCGCTGATCCCGACTTGGCGGCAACGACCCGCAAGACTCTGGGCGTGGTGACGAGAGACCTGCTCAAGCTGTTCCACCCGGCCATCCCATATCTCACCGAGGAGTTATGGGCCGAAGTCGTGGGCCAGGACCTCCTCGCCGGTGCCGACTGGCCGGACATCCCGAGTTTCGTGGGCCCGGCGGGCATGGGCGAGCTTCAAGAACTGATCTCGGGCATTCGCCGCTTTCGAGCCGATCAAGGGCTATCACCCCGCCAGGAGATGCCGCTGCGCGTGCTCGACCCCGACTCCCTTCTCGTCGGGTGGGCGCACGAGGTGCTCTCCAACCTGGCGAGAGTGGACGTCGAACCGGTCGACGCCGAACCCGCCCACGGCCACACGCGGGTCGTGGCCGGCACGCTCCAGGGCTTCATTCCCTTGGAAGGTGTCATCGACCTCGATGCCGAAGTCGCCCGGCTCGAAAAGGCGATCGGAGAGGCCGAGGCGGATCTGCGGCGGGTTGAAGCCAAGTTGAACAACCCCCAGTTTCTCGAGAAGGCGCCTGGCGCCGTTGTCACAAAAGAACGGGCCAAGCAGGCTGAGATCGGTGATCTCTTGGACACGCTCCGGAACCAACGCGGCGCCCTCTGATCCATGAGTGACGCCCGACTATTCGACTATGAGGGAGCGGTCGCGTACCTGGACCGCCACATAGGTCGAGGGATGGTGCCCGGTATCGAGCGGATCAAAGGTCTGCTCGACATGATGGGTAACCCCGAGGCGACCTATCCGATCATCCACATTGCCGGCACGAATGGCAAGACCTCGACTACGCGTATGACGGCGACTCTGCTGATGGCGCACGGGCTCACAACCGGGTCCTTCATCTCTCCGCATCTCGAGCGCGTTCAGCAACGCTTCATGGTCAACGGTGCTGTGCTCACCGAGGACGAGTTCACCCAGGCCGTCATCGACGTGGCCGCCTTTGCCGACCTCAACGAGGAGAGAACCGGCGAGTCTCTGACCTACTTCGAGCTGACTGCGGCCATGGCGTTTTCCTGGTTTGCCGAAGAAGCCGTCGCCACCGGTGTCATCGAGGTCGGACTTGGGGGAAGGCTGGATGCCACGAATGCAGTCCATTCCGATGTGGCCGTCCTCACCGGCGTAGGTCTCGACCACACCGAGTTTCTCGGCGAAACGCTGGAGGAGATCGCAGGCGAAAAACTGGCGATTCTCGAACTCGAATCGGTGCTGGTTTCAGGGCCTTTGATCCCTGATCTCGTCAAGCTCGCAAATCGGGCCGCCGCCGAGAAGGGGGCCAAGCACCGCCACTATGGCTCCGACTTCAAGGTGGATGGCTCATCGCCTGGCGTGGGTGGATGGAATCTCGATATCGACGGCGTCTTCGGCCATTACGAAGACCTGTACCTGCCGCTACACGGGCGCCACCAGACCATCAATCTGGCTGTAGCGGTGGCGTCGGTCGAATCTCTTCTCGATCGCGAGCTCGATCGGGATGCCGTCGCTGAAGCGGTTTCGGTCATGTCGTCTCCGGGAAGGATGGAGCCGATTGCCTCAGCACCCCTACTGATGCTGGACGGAGCTCACAACGCCGATGGATTCCGGGCACTGGGATCCTCGCTCAGAGAGGAGTTTCCATCTCAGACCTGGGTTCTGGTCTTCTCGGCGATGGGCGACAAGGACGTCGAGGGGATGTTCGAGGCCGTGAAAAGCAGAATCACTCATGTCATCGTCACCACGATCGACTCACCGCGGGCACCGACAGCCGAAGAACTGGCCCGACGCGTCCGGGAAGACGTGTCCGTTCCGGTGGAGGCGATTGCCGACAACACGTCCGCTCTGGAGCGGGCGCGGGAGATCGCCGGCTCAGACGGTTCTGTTCTGGTGGCCGGGTCTTTGTATCTGGTGGGAGCGGTCAGGGCTCTCGAGTTGGGCGGGGGAGGGGTCGACCGCAACGAGCGGTAGGCGGTTCTGGAAGTCACTCCAACTCAAGGTGGAAGGAAACGCCTTCGCTGCGTGGGGGAGTCGGGGTCGAGTTTGAGGCCCAATCCGTGAATGGCTACGTGATGGTGATACCAGCACAGCGTGGCGAGGTTGTCTGCCTCGGTCCGGCCGCCTTCAGCCCAGGAAACAATGTGGTGGGCTTCAAGCCGGTAGCGCGAGTCACAAGCGTCAACAACACACGCGCCGTCGCGGTGGAAAACAAATCTGCGCAACCGGGCCGGGACGATCCGAGTCCGCCGGCCCACTCCCAACGGCTTTCCGGTGACCGTGGCGGCCAGGTCAACGGTGCCGGTGCAGACCAGTTCTTCAAGGGCCGAAGCTCCGAGGCGGCTTCCAGCTTCCAGTGCCAATCCCGTTTCGCCCCCGTGGGTGAACCGGGCAGCATCCACGAACACCGAAACCAGGGGAGAGGAAGACGAATCTGTGGAGCTTCCCTGTGAGAGGGATACCAGAGCATCGGCGCGGCGCTGACCGAGCGTGGCGCCGACATTCGGGAACTTGTCGGCGGTCCGGTCTAATGCCGCTTCAACGGTGCGACCGTCGAGCCCGGGCAGCTGCCCCCACAACCGATAAAACGATTCGTCCAGGTTCGGCTGGATTGAAATGAACCTTCCCAGGAACGCTTCCCTCTCAGTGGGACGGGTCATCCGCCGACAAGAGGCGATGTGGCGCCGCAACCCGGCGATGTCGAACCGCAACGAGTCGTGGACGGTGACTCGCCCTTCCTCGTCGCCTGCGGCCGACAAGGCTCTCTCGGCAAGTTCGTCGTTGGACGAGGAAAAAAGGGAATCGAGCCTGACCAGCTCGGCGATCCGGTCGAACGAAACGTCCTCTGTGTCGGACCACTGTGCCGTTGCGACTCGGGTGAGTGCAGATGCCGTTTCCGGAGCGACATCCAAACGGGACGCCACCCACTCTCGCAGCGAACGGCACCCATCTGCGATCGGGAGCTGACGACGGTCGGCCTCCCGGATGAGCGCTGCTTGCGCAATCCGAGCCGAAGCGACGACTGTTTCGAAATCCTTGAGTCGCTGTTCGAGAAGGTCGGATGTGATATCCATGTACGCAACATAACGATGGGGTGTGACAGAAAACGATTGCCGCCCTCCCGGCTTGGCCGTGCTCCCTCTGATCGGCCCGCAAGCGAGCCTCACCCCCCCAACCCGAAAGCGGGTCTCTTCCCTCACTTCGTAGCGGACAAAGCTGCACTCGAGGGGGAGAGAAGGACAACTCGGCTCCGCTCCTTGGGGGGAGAACTACCCTCCCGTCCATGTCAGTTGAACACACTTTTGTCATGGTCAAGCCCGATGGGGTGGCACGGGGCCTCGTTGGCGAAGTCGTCTCCCGCTTCGAGCGCAAGGGCCTCGTCCTCGAGAAGATCCGCAAACTTCAGATAGACGAGGTGCTGGCCCGGCGCCACTACGCAGAGCACATCGAGAAGCCCTTCTTCCCAGACCTGCTCGAGTTCATCACGTCCGGACCCGTCGTGGCCATGGAATGGTCGGGCGAATCGGCCGTGAGCGTGGCCCGCACGCTCATGGGGACCACCAACCCGGTGTTGGCGCCTCCAGGAACGATACGTGGCGACTACGGCTTGCTGGTCACCTACAACATCGTCCACGGCTCCGATTCGGTGGAGAGCGCCACCCGCGAGCTGGGGATCTTCTTCGGCTGACCTGGCACCGTTCTCTGGCAGGCCTTAGACTGCTTTTTCCACAGCTTCCCGGAGTTCCACACTTTGGCTGAGACGCTTTTCGCCTTCGCCGGCCAGGACATGGCGATCGATCTGGGTACGGCAAACACCCTGGTGTTTGTGCGCGGGCAAGGCATCGTCCTGAATGAGCCCTCGGTGGTGGCCATCAACACTCAAAACAACCGGGCACTTGCGGTTGGGATGGAGGCGAAGAGGATGATCGGACGCACGCCGTCCAACATCCAGGCCATCCGACCGCTTCGTGATGGAGTGATCGCAGACTTCGACATAACCGAACGGATGCTCCGATACTTCATCCAGAAGGTCCACCAGAGCCGCCTGGCGCGACCGCGCATGGTCATCTGTGTCCCTTCCGGATGCAC
>JBFJTO010000071.1:0-7059 GCA_041625295.1 Acidimicrobiia bacterium
CGGCAAGACCGAACAGGGCGATGATGGTGACCCCGATCGCGGCGATACGGTTTCGGAGCAAGAGGCGAGCCGCCGTCGACACCGCCCGAACCCGCACGATCAGAAGCCTTCTCACATTGGCCTCGAGATTCTGGGATCGAGAAGAAACAGGCTCACATCAAGGGCCAGACGCACAAACATCGTCATTGCTCCGACAACCGCCAGCGTCGAGATGACAACCGGGATGTCTTGGGACTCGATGGCCCGAAACAGGAACGACCCGATGCCCGGCCACCCCACGGCGCGTTCGATGATCACCAAGCCCGTGAGCAGGTAGGGAACACTCACGGCCAGGCGAGCAACCACGGCGAGAGAGGCATTCCGCGCCGCATGCCGATCCCGAACCCTCTTCTCGGTGAGACCCTTGGCTCGGGCAGTCATCACGAAGTCATCGTGGATGACGCCGGCCATGCCGGTCTGCATGATCAGCATGAATTCCCCAAAGGCCAGCGCCGTAAAAGCGATGAGAGGAAGAGCCGCATCGAAGAAGAGGTCGGCCGCCTGCAGCCCGACCCCCGTGCTCTTCAGAAAGATGGCGGCACCAACGATCGTGATCGTCGCCGACAGCGACACCGGGATGCGCCGGCGCTTCCGCCGCCATAGAAGCCATGCGCCCAGAGCGGCCACGAGTGCACCGATGAGCACCGCTAAGGTCATGCGGGCCAACACCTGGTTGTGGGTGAGCGGAAAACCCGACCAGATCTCTCTCCTGGTCATGCCGAAGATCTCGCTACGAACGCTGCGGAGACGAAACGCGAGCACCGTCGTGACCACGAAGCCAAGAAAAGGTGGAAACAGACTGGACACCCCGATGCCCGCAAAGGTGACGCCCTCCGACAGGAACGATCTTCGCCAGCCAGTGAACCGGCCCGACCAATGCCCGATGGCATATGCGGCAAGCAGCCCAAACGCGAAGACGAACACCGTGGGGGCTATGACCTGGCCCAACTGCGGCGAGACACCGGTGCCAAAGGTGGACGATCCCATCCCGCGTTCTCCAAAGCTGATGAGCCATCGCCACCACCGCACCGCGATCGGCAAGTCGACTCCGTAAGCCGAGCGCAAGGCATCGACCTCCTGCTGGCTCATTCCCAGACGGAACGGCGTGAAGAAATCGCCCGGGATGAGCCTCTCGACTGCCCAGAACATCACGAACGAAAACACCGTCAGGGACGTGAGTCCGGCCAACAGCCTTCGAATGACGAAGCGGATCATCGGAGTAGAGCCTCACGCGACGAGACAGGCTGGACACTATCCGGGTCTCAGACCTCGAGTGAGCGCGCAGCCTCGTGGGCGTTCATCGCGTCGATGAACTCGTCGATGTCGCCGTCGAGTACCGAGTCGAGTCTGTAGACGGTCAGACCCACGCGATGATCGGTGACGCGATTCTCCTTGAAGTTGTAAGTGCGGATCTTCTCGGATCGATCTCCGCTGCCTGCCTGTGCACGCCGGGTTCCAGACAGTTCCGAGACTCTCTGCTGCTGGGCGATCTGGTGGAGTCTTGCCCGCAGAATTCGCATCGCCTTTTCCTTGTTCTGAAGTTGGCTCTTCTCGTCCTGACAGCTGACCACCAACCCGGTGGGCGCGTGAGTGAGCCGGACCGCAGAGTCGGTGGTGTTCACGGACTGCCCGCCGGGGCCGCTCGACCTGAACACGTCGATCCGTACATCGGCAGGGTCGATGGCGACTTCGACCTCCTCTGCCTCGGGGAGCACGACCACGGTCGCCGTCGAAGTGTGGATTCTCCCTTGTGACTCAGTCTTGGGAACCCTCTGGACCCGGTGGACACCGCCCTCGTGCTTCAGGCGTCCGAATACCGATCTGCCCTTCACGGCTACGACGACTTCCGAGTAGCCACCGGCCGGAGAAGGGTTGGAGCCCATGGGCTCGATCTTGAACCCATTCCGGTCGGCAAAGCGCTCATACATCCTGAGGAGGTCACCGGCCCAAATGGCCGCCTCGTCACCTCCGGCAGCGCTGCGAACCTCGAGAATGACGTCCTTGGGGTCATCGGGGTCGGCGGGCACGAGAGCAAGCAGAATGCGACCCTCGAGCCGCTCTTCGTCGGCCTTTCTTTCCTCTGCAAGAGCTTTGAGTTCGTCGGCCAGATCCGGGTCCGCATGTGCCAACTCCGTGGCCTCGAGTTTGTCGGCGTGCGCCCGCGTCCAGGCGGCATGGAGTTCGACTATGGCCTTGAGTTCGCTGAATCGACGTCCGAGATCCGCATAGTCGGATGGGTCCAGATCGGGCCGGCCCAGCTCCGCTTCCAGCTCGCGGTATTCAGACGCGATCGTCGCAAGTCTGGCCGCGACTTTCCCGTCCATCAGCGGGCGCGAGCAAGGACGGCCGCTTCGGGAAGAGGCCCCCTACTCTCGACCTCGGCAACTTCGTCTTCACCCAGTGCAGACAACAGACTGGCGACAGCCACCTCGATCATGTCCGGTTCGGGATCGCCGGTCGTCAGACGCTGCAGCCACAGTCCAGGGGCAGCCACGACCCGGGCAAAACGCTCCCCTGTGTGTGTGCCCGACCAGCGCAGAAGCTCATAGCTGAGCCCGGCGATGACCGGAATCCCCAGTACCCGGCTGGCCACCAAGAGAGGCCAATCGGGCCTTCCGAAGAAGGTGAAGACCACCACAGAGAGCAGAACCACGATGAGGAGGAACGAGGTCCCGCAGCGAGGATGCTCGGGACGAAACCGGCTCACCGAGTCCACCGACAGCGGCTCTCCGGCCTCGAAGGCATGAATCGACATGTGTTCGGCACCGTGATAGCGGAACACCCGCTTGATGTCCTCGGCCCTTCCAATCAGCCACAGATAACCCACGAATAACGCGAGACGAACCAAGGCTTCGACCACATTGAATGCGATCGCGGATGCCCCAGACACGAACCGTGCCAGGGCGGCCGGCGCCACGATGAAGACTGCACTGAACACGACCATCGCCACGGTCATCGAAATGGCCACCTGGCGATTGCTGATCGGTTCCTCGTCCTCACCAACGGCCTTCTGAGCCGACCACGAAAGTGCCTTGAATCCCAGGGTCAGCGACTCCCCGAGAACCAGCACGCCCCGAACGAACGGGATGCGGGCACCCCGGGAACGCGTGGAAAGGCGCGGTAGCTGGTGTCGGACGGCCTCGATCCGTCCATCGGGTCTACGCACCGCCACCGCCCAAGCGGTCGGGGCACGCATCATCACACCCTCGAGAACAGCCTGGCCCCCCACCGTCTTGGCCGGATCGTGAGGGTTGACCGGGGAACTCTCCGAACTCACTCTGCTGCGGTCTCTTCGGATACCTCCGCCTCGGCCTTCAAGCGCTTCTTGGACTTCACGGCGGTGCCGCCGTAACGCTTCTGGAACCGCTCCACGCGACCACCGGAGTCGACGAGCTTTTGCTTACCGGTGAAGAACGGGTGGCATTCATTGCAAAGCTCCACGTGGACCTCACCGGGTTTGGTGGATCGGGTCACGAATGTGTTTCCACAAGAACACGTGACCGTCGTGTCGGCGTACTTGGGATGGATATCTGCCTTCATGTCTCCTCAGTTCCCGGACTTGGCGACTTCCGCGAGGAATTCGCCATTCGACTTCGTACTCTTCAAACGATCAATCAACAGCTCGAGGGCCGCACCCGGATCCAGTGCGAGAAGAACCCTACGGAGCTTCCACACCTGGGCCAGCTCATGCCGGTCGAAGAGAAGCTCTTCTTTCCGGGTACCTGACGCCTCGAGATCCATGGCAGGGTAGATCCGCTTGTCGGCGAGCTTCCGATCCAAACGGAGCTCCATGTTTCCGGTCCCCTTGAACTCCTCGAAAATGACCTCGTCCATCTTGGAGCCCGTCTCGACCAGGGCGGTGCCCAGAATCGTCAGACTTCCGCCTTCTTCGATGTTTCGGGCGGCTCCAAAGAACCGTTTGGGCGGGTACAGCGCCTGCGAGTCCACGCCACCGGAGAGAATCCTGCCCGAGGCGGGTGTTGCCAGGTTGTGGGCTCTGGTCAGACGGGTGATCGAGTCAAGGAGGATGACGACGTCAACCCCCATCTCCACGAGCCGCTTGGCACGTTCCAGAGCGAGATCCGACACCTGCGTGTGCTCCTCAGCGGGACGATCAAAGGTCGAATAGATGACCTCGCCCTTCACGGAGCGCTGCATGTCGGTGACCTCTTCAGGGCGTTCATCCACGAGGACAACCATCAGATAGCACTCGGGGTTGTTGGTGGTGATCGCCTGGGCGATCTCCTTGAGCACCGTCGTCTTGCCGGCCTTGGGAGGAGACACGATGAGCCCACGCTGGCCCTTGCCGATGGGAGCGATCAGGTCGACGATCCGCGTCAAGACCCCGTCTGCCCTTCCCTCCACTTCGAGGGGGAGTCTCTCGTCCGGGAAGAGAGGTGTGAGGGACTCGAACTTGGGCCGGTTCCGGGCCTCGTCGCTGGACATACCGTTGATCGATTCGATCCTGACGATGGCCGGGAACTTCTCCTGTGATCTGGGCGGACGAATGGGACCGATAACCAGATCGCCCTTGCGAAGACCGAACTTTCGCACCTGTCCCGCTGACACATAGACATCGTCATCACCGGGGAGATAGCCCGTGCAGCGCAGGAATCCGTAGCCTTCGGGGAGGATGTCGAGCAAGCCCTCCCTGGTCTCGAGCTCACCCTCGGGGATGTGCTCGTATTGGCCACCCCCGCCACCACCCCCGCCGCTTCCGCGGCGGCGACGCTTGCGGCGCCGATTGGGATCGTAAAAGTCATCTCGCTGAGAGTCGGAGCCTTCGGAATCGCCTGACTCGTCCGACTCGGACGAGTCATCGCTATCGCCACCGTCATCGGCCGGGCGCGGCCTCGCCGCGGGAAGCTCGATGCCCGCAGTGGCGTCGTCACGACTCGCCGCTGCGCCGGCATCCACCAACGCGCTGATGATCTTCGTCTTCTGGAGACCGTCGGAATCGATGCCAACGGCTGTGGCGATCTCGCGAAGCTCCCCGATGCTCTTGCTCTGGAGTTGAGCTCTAGTGGTCATGCGCTCCTCTCGGACATGCCGCGCTGGGCTTGTTTAAACCACCACGGCGATGAAAGACCTAGATGGTCGGGTGGGAGAAAACCCGCCGCGCCTCGGAAAGAGGGGCTAGCGGTGACCAGCATGCTAGTCGCTCGCAAAGGCCAGGCAAGCTCACCCCACCAACTCCCTGACCATGGCGACCACGGAAGCCACGTCGGCCTTCGCAGACTGGATGCGCTCGGACCGGTCGAAGAGGTCGGCGAGATGCTCGGGCAGGCCCACCTCGACTCCGGTGGCGCGGAGAACGGCTTCGGGGAATTTGGCCGGGTGTGCCGTGGCAACGACCATCGCCCCCCGATCGCCAAGGACGCGATCAGCAGCATTCCAGGCCGTGGCGGTGTGCGGGTCGATGAGGTAACCGTGATCGGCATGGACTCTGGCGATCACGGCCTCGATGGTGGCGTCGTCCGCCCATGCACCTGCGATCCCGGACCGCAGACGAGCGGCCCCGGCCTCGTCGAGATCCAACGACCCCATTCGCCGGGCATCTGCCATCAGTGCCTCCACGAGCGCACCATCCCGCCCCATGATCTCGAAGAGGTAACGCTCGAGGTTGGACGGCACCTGGATGTCCATGGCAGGGGCCAGGGTGGGGACCACGTCGCCGAGTGTCATCCGCCCAGACTCGAGAAGCCTGGTCAGACCGTTGTTGGCGTTGTTTCCGATGACGATTCGGCCAAGACCCGCTCCCATCCTCCTGGCAACGGTGGCCGCAAGCACGTTGCCGAAGTTGCCGGTGGGAACAGCAATGTTCAGTCCGGGCCCGAGCCGGGCCGCAGCCCAGAAGTAGTAGACGGTCTGGGCCATCACCCGTGCCCAGTTGATCGAGTTGATCGCGGCCAGGTTCAGGGTGCTACGGACGTGCTCATCGGAGAATGCCGCCTTAACGATGTCCTGGCAGTCGTCAAAGGTTCCGTCGACGGCAATTGTGTGGACATTCTCCGAGGTGACGGTTGTCATCTGTCTTCTCTGCACTTCGGAGACCCGACCGTGCGGATACAGGATCACGATGTCGATGGCAGCTCGATCGCGACAGGCCTCGATCGCAGCCGACCCCGTATCGCCCGAGGTGGCTCCCAGCACGGTGATCCGGCGATCTGAGGCGGTCAGCACCGCATCGAACATGTGGCCGACCAACTGCAGTGCATAGTCCTTGAACGACAGCGTCGGACCCCAGAACAGCTCGAGAACCTGGCGGCCCCGACTCAACTCGATGATCGGTGCCACTTCGGGGTGTCGGAACTGCGAATACGCCGCGTCGGCGATGGTGCCGATGCGAGGTTCGAGCACGCTCCCATCGAGGAACGGGGCCAGCACCGTCGCAACGGCCCTGGCATACCCGGCCCCGGGATCGATGGGGCCAGGTGACGGCCAACGTTCCGGGACGAACAGTCCCCCGTCTCCGGCCAGGCCGCGAAGGAGAACCTCATCGAACCCGAATGCAGGGACCCTCCCCCGGGTGGATACGAAACGCATCACGCCCTCCGGTCGACGACCCTTATCACAGCCGCAACCTGCTCGACGATCTCCAGGTCACCCAAATCGGCGAGCGCAGATCGGTGGCCGCTCTCTGCGGCGCCGTGGGTGACGATGAGAAGGGTGGCGGCGTCGCCGTGGCCCTCCTGCCACACCGACATGATCGATACCCCGTGGCGAGCGAAGACCCCGGCGATCTGTGCGAGAACTCCGGGGGCGTCGACGACTTCGAGCCGGAGATACAACTTGGTCTCGACCGCTGAGAAGGGAACCACCGCACCCGGTCCGAATCGAATCCTCGGGGCCACCTGTGTCCCGGATAGGAACTCGCGTGCCGCGTCGATCATGTCGCCGAGCACGGCAGTGGCGGTTGGATCGCCGCCGGCTCCGGGGCCGACAAAGAGAAGCTCACCCACGGCAGGCCCCTCGATGAACACCGCGTTGTTGGCGCCGCGCACACCGGCGAGAGGATGC
>JBFJTO010000072.1:0-7024 GCA_041625295.1 Acidimicrobiia bacterium
CTCCGCTGACGTTGTCCGTGCCCATGAAGCGCGACTGTGGAAGCTGCGAGGCGTGCCTTCCCGCGTGTCCAACCGGTGCTCTGGTGGCGCCTGGTGTTCTCGACGCCCGCCGCTGTCTGGCGGCGATCGTCCAGCTTCCCGGTGACATCCCGATCGAGTTTCGGGCCGCGATGGGGGATCGGGTCTATGGGTGTGACGAGTGCCTCGATGCGTGTCCACCGGGAAGACGCCGCCTTCCTGGCAAACGATACGGCGCCGGCCGGGTCGATCTTGTCGACATTCTCACGTCGAGTCCCGATGAGCTCGCGGCGCGCTTCGAACGGTTCTACATCCCGGGGAGGGATGGCCGCTATCTGCAGCGAAATGCCATCGTGGCTCTCGGGAACTCGGGCAACGAACGGCATGTGACCGTCCTGGGTGGTTTTCTCGAGTCCGATCCCATGCTTGCCTGCCATGCCGCCTGGGCGCTTGGGCGAATCGGCGGTGATGCGGCCAGGGAGGCTCTGAGAACAACGACTCCCAACGCTCACACCGAAGCTGAGATCTCGCTGGCGTTGGCGGCGCTCGAACCGAGCGGGAAGTAAGCAAGTTTGCAGTAGTCGGCGACCATCCGATGTGTGGAGTAAGCCAGCAGTGAGGACACCATGGACTCTTTCATCCGGCGAATCCACTCGGTCGGCAACCCGTCCCGGTCACGGTCGTAATAGAGGGGCGCGATCTGCGATGCGAGCGTGTCGTAGAAGGCCAACGAATCGGAGCGATCTGTGGAACTCCAGTCCGCGCTGGCCGTTTCGAGACCAAAAGCCCAGCCGCTGTGCTCGTTGAACCCTTCCAACCACCACCCGTCCTTGACCGATAGGTTGAGAACCCCGTTGATTGCAGCCTTCATTCCCGAGGTTCCGCTGGCCTCCATGGGGGGGCGGGGATTGTTGACCCAGACGTCCACACCTTGAGTCATGAAGCGCCCCATTCGGGCGTCGTAATCCTCTCGGAGATAGACATAACCCTTGAATTCGTCGGTTCGCGACAGCTCGACGATCTCGCGGATCAAAGACTGGCCCTGTTGGTCGGCCGGGTGAGCCTTGCCGGCGAACACGACCTGGATCGGCCTCTCTGGATTGGTGAGGATGTCGCGTAGCCGACCCCGGTCTGAAAACATCAGCGTCGCTCTCTTGTATGTGGCGAAGCGGCGGGCGAAGCCCAGCGTCAGCCGATCGGTGGGAACCATCGCGGAGACCGCGGCCAGTTCATCTGGAGAGGCTCCGTGTCGTGCCAACTGGCGGCGGATGCGGCCACGGGCGAAATCGGTGAAGATCTCTTTGCGGGTCTGGTGCCATCGCCACACGATTTCTTGGGGGAGATCCCGTGCTTTCTCGACCAGGTCGGGGTTTTCGAGCAGCCTGGTGGCCCAGCCGGCGCCATAGCTTGCGGCCAGGGACCGGTGCGCCTGCCGACCGATCCAGGTGGGTGTGTGAACGCCATTGGTGACATGGTGCGCGTCGCCTCCGATCAGGTGGCGCCAGTCTTGAGACACTGTTCCGCCATGCCGCTGCGAGACCCCGTTGACGATCGACGCGGAGCGGATGGCCAGGGCTCCGAGGTCGAATCGATGTCCGTTGTTGGCCTCGGCGAAGGCCAACTCATGCAGTTTCTGCGCGTCCAGTCCGAGCCGCTTCTCCCATGGCCCCAGGTACTTGGCAGCCAGGTCACTGCTGAACACTTCGTTCCCCGCCGGCACCGGTGTGTGGAGCGTGAACAGTGTCTTGGATCTGAGCCGGGCGTGGGCTTCTTCGAAACTCATCCCCGACTCCACCAGGCCTGCAGCTCTTTCGAGAACGCTCATCGCGGCGTGACCTTCGTTGACATGCCACACCGCCGGAGTGATGTTGAGCGCTTCCAGCGCGGCGACAGATCCGACACCGAGAACGAGTTCCTGGCAGAACCTCATCTCTCGGCCCGGGACATAGAGGTGATGGGTGATCGGGCGATCCGAAGGAGCGTTCTCTGTGATGTCCGTGTCGAGAAGCAACAGCGGGACCCTGCCGACATCGATCTTCCAGACCGCAACCGTCACGTCCCGGCCGGGAAACGGAACCGTCACCTTGAGTTGGCCGCCGGTTCTCGAGGCGACCGGTCTTATCGGAAGATTGCGGGGGTCGAGGACTGGATAGATGTGTTGCTGGTCCCCGTCGAGATCCACCTCCTGTCGGAAGTAGCCGTGGCGGTAGAAGAGACCGACGGCAATGAGCGGCAGGCCAAGGTCTGAGGCGGACTTGAGATGGTCGCCCGCGAGGATCCCGAGACCGCCTGAGTACAGAGGCAGGGACTCGTGGACGCCGAACTCGCTGCACAGGTAGGCAATCGGTCCGTCCATCACCACTTCGGACCTCGAGAACCATGTGCTCTCGGCCCGCATGTAACGCTCATACCGCGCCATCGCAGTGGTGTAACGCTCCATCACCGTTTCGCTCGCAGCGATCTCTCTCCACTGATCGCGATCGATCGACGAGAGCACGTCGATCGGGTTGTGATAGCGCTCCCAATTGGCCAGGTCCAGGGATGCCCAGAGATCCCGTGATTCCGCCGACCATGACCACCACATGTTGTGCGCCAGGTCGACGGTGCCGCCCAGGCGCTTGGGCACCGGGAATTCGGCGTTCGGGAGCGTCGGGATGGTGGGGAGCTTCATGCGCGGTGATCCAGATGTCGGGCGGGAGCGCACGAGAGATTAGCTGTGGCCTTCGGGTCGGCGGGAATCACCTGGACGGTCGGACAAGGAGCCTGGCTTCACCTAACCTGCCCCCATGCCCCCCAAAATCCACTCCCAGGACGTCACCGAGGGTCCCGCAAAGGCAGGCGCACGAGCGATGCTGCGAGCAGTTGGGCTCACCGACGGCGACTTCTCGAAACCTCAGATCGGTGTCGTTTCTGCGGGAAACGAGGTCACCCCATGCAACGTGACCGGGCCCATGCTCGCCGAACATGCCAAGAGCGGTGTTCGCGCCAACGGCGGGGTTGGCCTCACGTTTGCGACGATCGCGGTCTCGGACGGGATCGCCATGGGGCACGAGGGAATGAGGGCGTCACTCGTGTCCCGTGAGGTGATCGCCGATTCGGTGGAGTTGGTGATGCACGGGGAGCGTTTCGACGGAATGGTCGCGATCGCGGGATGCGACAAGTCGCTCCCGGGAATGCTCATGGCCGCGGCGCGAACCAACCTGCCCGCGGTATTCCTCTACGGCGGATCCAGCCTTCCGGGCCGATATCAGGGTCGCGACATCTCGATCGTGGACGTATTCGAAGGGATCGGTGCCCTCTCTGAGGGGAGAATCGAAGAGTCCGAACTGCTGGCGATCGAACGAAGCGCATGTCCCGGAGCTGGGTCTTGCGCGGGCATGTTCACCGCAAACACGATGGCATCGGTCGGCGAAGCCATCGGGATGTCTCTCCCGGGATCGGCGGCCGTTCCCGCCATCGACCCCCGTCTCCCCGATTTCGCCGTGCGTTCCGGGCAGGCGGTGATGAGACTCCTCGATGCCGATATCAGGCCGCGGGACATAATGACCCGGAAGGCTTTCGAAAACGCCATCACGACGGTGATGGCACTCGGAGGATCGACCAATGCGGTGCTCCACCTGCTGGCATTGGCCAGCGAAGCCAATGTCCCGCTTCAACTCGACGACTTCGACGTGCTCAGCCGCAAGACGCCGCATCTCGGGGATCTCAAGCCGTTTGGCGCCTACCACATGGTCGACCTCGACAGGATCGGTGGCGTTCCCGTGGTCTTGAGAGCGTTGCTGGATGAAGGTCTTCTCCACGGCGATGTCATGACCGTGACCGGGAGAACCATGGCCGAGAACCTCGCCGATGTCGTGTTTCCCTTCGATCAGGACGTCATCAGGGCCACATCGAGTCCCATCGCCTCCGAGGGAGGGATCGCGGTGTTGCGGGGTTCGCTTGCCCCGGATGGCGCCGTGGTGAAGGTCGCCGGGATCGACCTGGAAACCTTTGAAGGACCGGCTCGCACCTTTGATGGCGAACAGGCGGCGCTGACAGCCCTGTTTGCGCACGAGATCAACGCCGGCGATGTCGTGGTGATCAGGACCGAGGGGCCCAAGGGGGGTCCCGGGATGAGGGAGATGTTGCAGATCACTGCGGGAATCAAAGGCGCGGGGCTTGGCAAGGAAGTGCTGCTGATAACCGATGGGCGCTTTTCGGGTGGGACCACCGGTCTGTGCATCGGACACGTCGCGCCCGAGTCAGAGATCGGAGGCGCGATCGGACTGGTCGCCGACGGTGACCGGATCAGGGTCGACCTGGCGAATCGGAGGATGGATCTCTTGATCGAAGACTCCGAGATGAAACGCCGATCGGAGGCGTGGACTCCCCACCCACCTCGCTACACGACCGGGGCCCTCGCCAAGTACGCAGCGATGGTGGGTTCTGCACATCGCGGCGCGGTCACGGGTATCTGATGGTCAAGATCTATGCGTCGGTCCTGCTGGCCGGATTGGCGGTGTTGATCGCGTGGGTCTTCGCCCATACGTACGCATCGAACACAGATCGGACGTCTTTCGACCCCGAACATCGATTCGGGAAACCAGGGCGACGGGTGGTCGCTGGCATGGTCGGATTCGGTATGGCCGGGATGTCGGCCGAGTTCTCCCCAAAAGACCTCTCATGGCCGGTGGCCTTGATTCTGGCCGTTGCCGGCGGGACGGCGGCTGCCTGGTACGCAGGCTGGGCAGGTGGGGGCGAGGAGCCAGACTGAGCATGATCGTCGTCTCCGATGTGCACGGTGAATTCGATGCCCTTCGCCGACTCGCTGACACCGGTGAGACGCTGCTCGTCCTTGGAGACATGCTCAACCTCATGGACTACCGCACCGGTGAAGGACTGATCGCCGAAGTGCTCGGTCTCGACTTCGCCAGGGAGTCAGCGGAGGCACGAGGTCGGGGCGACTACGAGCGGATGAGAGAACTCTGGATTCAACGTATCGGGGATCACGGTGCCGAGTTTCGATCCCAGATAGTCGAAGCCGGTCGTGGGCAGTATCAGCAGATGGCCCGGGCTCTGAAAGGTTCCCGTGCCTATGTCACGTTTGGCAACGTCGATCGTCCCGAGATGCTTCGGGAGTACCTGCCCGACGATTGCACCTATGTCGACGGCGTGGCACTGACGATTGACGGACTCGTGTGCGGATTCGTGGGTGGGGGAATCGCCACCCCCGTGGGTGCCTCCGGCGAGGTGACCGATGAGGAAATGACGGACAAGCTGGCACGATTGGGCCCGGTCGACGTGCTGTGTTCGCATCTCCCACCGGCCGTCCCTGCCCTGTGCACCGATGTCATCACCGGACGCCAGGAGCGCTCGTCGGCGCCGATACTCGACTATCTCGAGACCCGGCAGCCGGCGCTGCACCTTTTCGGGGATGTGCATCAACCCATGGCATCTCAATGGCGGGTTGGGGCGACGGCATGCCGCAATGTCGGTTACTTTCGGGCCACCCGCCGCCCGGTGCGGGTCGATACCGAAGAGCTACTGGGTCACATTTCGCTAACATCTGCAAGCAGCGCCGGGAGTTACTGAGAGAATGGGCGACAGCACCATCCAAACCATCGAGATCGATGCAACACCTGCAGAGTGTTTCTCGGTCGCAGCCGACATTCCCTCCTACACCGAGTGGGCCACGGGCGTGAAGGCCGTTGAGGTCCTCGAATCCGCTCCCGATGGGCGGGTTCAGCGGGCCCGTTTCACTGTGGATGGCATGGTCAAGGAGATCAGTTATGTACTGGTGTACTCGTACGACGAGCCGTCGGAAATGACCTGGTTTGCCGAGCCCGGCGACGACATAGCCGAGATGGCCGGATCGTATCGCTTCGAACTGTCGGACAACGACAAGACCGAAGTGATCTACGCGCTCCGTGCGGTCCCATCTTTCGGTATCCCCGGTTTCTTGCGTCGGCAGGCCGAGAAACAGGTGGTGGGTACTGCTCTGCGCGGGCTCCGCAAGCGGGTGGAGCAGCTGGCCGCGAATTGAGCATGCGGGTAATTCTGATCACCGGCAAGGGCGGTGTCGGCAAGACCACCGTGTCGGCGGCAACGGCATTGACCGCTTCTGACCGTGGCTACCGCACGCTCGTGTGCTCGACCGACCCCGCTCATTCGCTCGCCGACGCCCTTGCGATCGAGCTTGGTGACCGGGCCGAGGAGATCGGTCCCCGTCTGTGGGGCCAGCAGATCGACACTCAGCAGCAACTCGACCGGCACTGGGGTGCTATCCGCGACCAGTTGATGGACATTCTCGATTGGGGTGGCGTTGGCGGAATCGAGGCCGAAGAGTTTCTCGTGTTCCCGGGGATGGACGAACTCTTCGCCCTTCTCGAGGTGAATGCGGCCGTTCGTTCGGGTGAGTACGACGCCGTGGTCGTGGACTGCGCTCCCACCGCTGAGACCCTTCGACTTTTGAGCCTTCCCGAGGTTCTGTCGTGGTACTTCGAGCGAGTGATGCCGACCGAGCGCCGGATCATGAGGGCCGCCCGCCCGATCCTCAACCGGCTCACGGACCTGCCGGTGCCGTCGGAGGGTGTGTTCGATGCCGCCCAGGACGTCTTTGTGGGAGTCGAGCAGATCAAACAGATCCTCGGCGATCCCGCCATTACCTCGGCCCGACTCGTCATCAACCCCGAGAAGATGGTGATCGACGAAGCCCGGCGCACATACAGCTACCTGGGACTCTTCGGTTACGGGGTTGACAGTGTGGTCGTGAATCGTGTGCTCCCCGACGCCGTGGAAGATCCATACTTCGAACGCTGGCGCGACATCCAGGGCAAGCACTTGGCGGCCATCGATGAGGCTTTCGGTGATGTCCCCAGGCTCCTGCTGCGTCTCTTCGATGACGAGATGGTGGGATTCGATCGCCTGCGGGATCTCGCCGGCGAACTGTACGGAGACAACGACCCGATCACCGGGTTCCATGCCCACAACTCTTTCCGGCTCAGCGAAGACGAATCGGGGGTCATGC
>JBFJTO010000073.1:0-6986 GCA_041625295.1 Acidimicrobiia bacterium
CGTCTCGGCCGTGCCGTTCACCTGGGAGACCCAGGCAGGGACCTAACGCCCTGACAGCCGCATGAGCGAGCCATCCAACACCGCTTCCGACCTGGAGAGCCCCAACCGGGCCTCCAGGTCGGGGCGCGTCCGGACCGGCTCAACGGCACGATTCTGGGTGGGTATTCCTGCCCTGTTCGCAACCACTGTCGTGCTGCTCTTGGCACTGTGGGCGGTAGTCCTGCCCGCCGCGATGGGCTGGAAACCGGTGGCCATCGTCTCGGGGTCGATGTACCCGCTCATCAAACCCGGTGACATCGTCGTCGCCGCACCGACCGACGGCACTCAGCTCGAACCAGGAACGGTGATCGTATTCAAAGATCCGGTTTTCGAAGGTTTGATCTCGCACCGGATCTACTCGATCAACGATGACGGTACCTACACGACCAAGGGCGATGCCAACGCTTCCAAGGACTCGACCCCGATCTCCCCCGACTCCGTTGTGGGCGTGGGACGACTGCTGGTCCCCTACATCGGCAACGTTCCCTACTGGAAGAGCAGCGGCCAAACCCGCAACCTCGCACTAGCCATCGCAGCGTGGGGGATGTTGTTGATGGCCAGCCGCTGGGGTCTGCTCGAGAGATACAACCCTTGGTCCTTTGGGTCCGAACCATTGACGGTTTCGGGACCGAGGGGACGACATCGGGCTGTGAAACCGCGAAAGCCCCGCCTGTTGGTCACGAGCATCTCGGCGATCATCTCGCTGACGTTGGTTCTCGGCATTGCGTTGTCGGCCGCGGCAATCAGCACCACACACTCCAACGCAGGTAACCAGTTCGGTGCTTCAACCTTCCTTCCGCCAGCCAACCTACAGGTGAGCGCCTCCTGCGCCTCGAGCACACCAATCGGCTTTCGAGGCGCCACGACAGCCAACGGCCAGTCGACAGCGATCACGCTCACCAAACCAGCAGGAACCGTTGCCGGAGACACGATGCTCGCTCACATCGTCCAACGCTGGGGCTACACCATGACCGCTCCGGCGGGGTGGTCACTGGTGAGGCAGTCCGTCACCTCCCCATACAGTTCGCTGTTCGTCAAGATTGCCGGATCAAGCGAACCCTCGAGCTACACATGGACCATCCCTTCCTCGCAAGATAGATACGCTGCGGGTCTGGGAACGTGGACCAATGTCGATACCGTCACCCCGATCGACGCCCACGGCGGCCAGTCCGGGACCGGTAATTCGATAGTTGCACCCTCGATCACGACCACCATGGCCAACGACATGCTGGTCGCCTTCTGGTCTATCACCGACGACAAAGGCGTGAGCATTCCTGGTTCGACGACGCTGCGTTGGGAAGTGAACAGCAACAGCTCGGGAGCTTCTGATCAACAAGTTCAATCCACAACCGCTTCCGAACTCTCCCCTGTTGCTGGGCCCACCGGTAGTCGGACTGCCACGGCATCGACAAGGAAACCTCAGAACAACGTCGGCCAAATGGTCGCCCTGCGGCCGGGCGGTACCTCCGCACCAGCGGTGACCGCTTCCTGGACCGCCACGCCGTCCACGTTCGCAACCGGGTACAAGCTGCAGCGCTGGCTCGGCGCAGTTCAGCAGAACGAACAGACGCTCACCCCGCGGTCCACGACAAACGCCACGGACGCAACGGTGACCGGCGGCCAGACCTACACGTACAAGCTCTTTGCCTTCTTCGGCGCCTGGACTTCGCCGCAGATCACGGCATCGGTGACCACGCCATCCTGCTGACAACCCGATCCGACATGACCAAATCCCCTGGTCAGCATGGCGGCGGCCGTTAGGCTGGCATCGAGGAGACACCAACATGGTCCATACGAGGCGACCCTGACAACCGCGAGGTATTCGACCCCGCTTGGTTGCGATCGACATTTCTCCACTGTCTATGGGACGGCCGTCGACGCAGCACCGACTCTGACTTCTGCTCGGACGCATGCGCAACCGCTTTTTCGGGATGGATAGGGCTCCAGGAGAGCCTTGAACTCGACTACTCCGAATACCCGGAAGGCGACCGTGCGCCGGAAGGGCTGGCGGTCCCGGTGAGAATGCGAAAACGGGGTCAGGCCCGGTTGACCGAGCGTCCCCCCTTCCGCCGTTAACCCCAGCGGATGGCACAATCGGATTCGTGAAACGCTTCGTGATCGTTGTACTGGCTGTTTCGGCATGTTTCGTTCCGGCAAACGGAACAACCGCGCCCGGATCGACCGTGTCGCACCTGCGCGACTTCGACTCCAACGCTTTCACCGCCAGGTTGGAAGCATCCACCCGCCCGATGGTCGTGAACGTGTGGGGCTCGTGGTGTATCCCCTGCCGCTCGGAAGCGCCGCTATTCGCGCAGGCGCACAACCAGTTCAAGGACAGGATCGAGTTCATCGGGGTCGATATCCAGGACTCGAGGACCGCGGCCGCCGACTTCATCGAAGAGTTCGGCATCGAATACGAGAACCTCTTCGACCCCACCGATGCTGTGGGCGAGATCCTTCCCGGATTCGGGACCCCGCTCACGTTCTTCATCGCACCCGGCGGGGAAGTCATTGGTTCCCACTTCGGGGTGATCGACGAGCAGCAGCTCGCATTGCAGCTCGACGAGCTACTGCGGCACTGACGAATGGAGTTCACGCTTCTCGGATCTGCGGCCACCGCATTTGCCGGTGTGTGGATCGCCAATAGGTTGATCAAGCCCGACATCGACAGGCCCACCGACCTCCTGATCGGATCGGCCGCCGCTGGGCTCTTCGTCGGCCGCATCGCGGCAATGCTTCTCGACGGAGTCAACCCTCTTCTTCACCCCGGAGACGTCCTGGTCGTGCGGGCCGGTGTCGACACCGGATTCGCCGTGCTGGGTGCGATGGCGGCGCTGGCCTGGGCGTCGAAGTTCCAGCTGCCACGAACCTTCGACCTCCTGGCGCCGGCAGCGCTGCTTGGACTCGGTGGATGGCACCTCGGTTGCCTGTGGCGAGGAACCTGTCTCGGGACCGTATCGAACCTGCCGTGGGCCTTTCCCGTCTCGGGAAGTTCGGTGGGGCGGCATCCGGTCGAGATCTATGCAGCCCTTGGGATGGTCTTGGCAGCGTATCTCGCGCATCGCCTTCCCCGCCGGCCGTGGCTGGCGACCGGGGCAGCGCTCGGGCTCGCGGCCGTGGTGAGGATGATCACCCAGCCGTTCCGGCCATCCCTGACAGGCGGACCCATGGGTTGGTACCTCGCAGGTCTCGTCGCCGGTGTTGCTGTCAGCGCGTGGTCGCTGCGGTCGCGTCCGAAACCGCGTTCTCCCTTCGGGCGAGCAAGAGAAAAGGTATCGCCGCCACCTGTATGACCGCACTCACCACATAGGCGGTCGAGTAGCTCCAAACATCGGCGACACGTCCCAGCGCCGGTTGAGCTACCACTCCCCCGGCCGAACTCATCAGCGAGTCGAACGACAGGACCGTGGCCCGTTGCTCAGACGAGATCAAACCATTCAGATACGCCTGCCGAACCGGGCCGGTAGCTGCCGACGAAAGAGCCCAAACCACCAGCAGAGACAGCGCTACCCAGAAACTCGATGTGAGCCCCATCAGACCGAGCGCGACAACGCTCGCGGCGCCGCCGGCAATCAGCACATGGGTACGACGAGAGAACAGGCGTCTCACATACGGCACCGCAAAACCCCCGATTATCTGAGCACCGGCCACAAACGCAGCCGCTATGCCGGCCACGCCATAGGCAGACTGATCGCCATACAACTCGAGCAAGTACGGCTGCATCGCATAGAACGCGAACAGGCCAACGCCACCGGAGAACGGCGCTGCCAGCATCAACCACCGGACAGGACGATTGCGTAGACCACCATCGATCGAGGCCTTGAAAACCCGTTTGACCTCGCTCACCGCCCCACCACTTCGCGTCGGAGCGAATCCGATGTCTCGCATTGCGAAGTAGGCAACAGCCAGGGTGGCCGCCAGCAGCACCGCCCTGAGAACGTAGGGGACCCCCAGGTTGGTCAACTGGGCTACGAAACCTCCGAGCACCGAACCCGAGAGCATCGCCGCACCGGACACCGATTGGCCCTTGGCAAACACCGAGTCCAGTTCACCGTCGAATCCGGTGGCACCGAGCGCATCTACGAGCCAGGCCTCGACCGCACCGGAAAAGAAGGTGAAGCCGAGGCCGATCAAGATCGATGCGATCGCCCATGCCCACAGCGGGGCCTGGACCTGCCACATGAAGAGGTAGAGCAAAGTCGAGATGAGCAGAGTTCCCGAGCCGAGCAAGTAGGACTGTCTTCTTCCCCAAGTGTCAGCAACGACACCGGTTGGCACCTCGAACAACACCTGCCCCAAGGTGAAGAACGCGTTGGCGGTGAAGGCTTCCGTGTTGGAGAGTCCGGCGTCGAGCAAGAAAAGCGTGTTGATGCCCCAGATGAACGAGGTCGCCAGGGTGGACATCAAGGTCAGTAGCAGATAGGTCCGCTGGACCGTGCGAGCGGCTGGAGGCATGGCGGGTCAGGATAAGACACCCCCGGCTCAACCCGGCAAGCTCACCTCTACGCGCCCTCCCGGACCCGTTCCAATCCGGATCGTCCCGCCGTGGGCTTCGACAATTCCTCGACAGATGGCCAGCCCGAGACCGGAACCCTCGCCGGCAGGTCTGTGGCTGTCTCCGGTCACGAACCTGTCGAAAACGCGGTCACCGAGGTCGGCAGGAAAGCCTGGACCGGAATCGACCACGGCAAACGTGGCGCCTTCACCAACTTCGACGATCACGGCTGCACCCACAGGCGATTGAGCGATGGCATTGTCGAGCAAGTTTCGGATAACCCTCCCGATGGCGGTCGCATCGGCGTTTATGAACACAGCACCGCTCGGTTCCGCTGCCGATATCTCCACATGCCGGGAACCGGCTAGCGGACCCATCGCTTCGATGGCTTCGTCGACGAGTTCGGCGAGGTCGCACTCCTCGAGTGCAAGTCCGCCGGCCCCGGACTCGACACGGGCAAGCGTGAAGAGGTCGTCGATCAGTTCGGCCAGGTATCCGATGTCGTTGGCCATGCCTTTCAGGTAGGCAGCCGGATCGGGTGCAATGCCGTCTTCAAGAGCCTCCACGGCCGCCTGGAGGGATGCCAGCGGCGTGCGCAGATCGTGGCTGACGGAACCGATCAGCATTTGGCGCTCAGCAGTCGACGCTTCCAGGGCCGCAGCCATGGAATCGAAAGCAGCGGCGGCAACTCCGATTTCATCGGCGCGCTTGAGCCCGACCCTGGCGGTGAGATTGCCTTCTTCAACGGCGCGTGCCGTGGCACCGAGCACTTCCAGATCCTCGGTGATCGACTTCGAGTACGAAACCGAGAGCGCCACCCCGAGACCAACTCCCAAGATCAGGGCAACAAACACGAGGTTGCGATCGTGTGAAGATATGAACATCGTTTGCGCGGCGAGCGCAACCGCTCCAGCCGTGACCGCCACCGACCCGACGGCAACCGCCCCAAGGAGTGCGCCGACGGATCCAAATCGCGATCCAAACCTGGCTGCGACGCCATAGAACGCCGCAGTGGCGACCCCCGCTGCTCCGAAGAGAGCGAGAAGCGAGACACGATCTGCATTCGAGGGTTGCATGGTCGCCTCACCCACCAGCAGTGCCCCTGCCCCGGCAACGGCGATCAAAAGCAAGGTCCGCTTCATGGTTGGAACCGATATCCGACGCCCCACACGGTCGCGAGCCTCGTGGGAGCGCGGGGATCTAATTCGATCTTGGACCGCAACCGGCGAATGTGAACCGTGACGGTGGCGGGATCCTGCCAGTCGGAAGACGACTGCCACACCTGTCTGAGAAGCTGGTTGCGCGAGAACACCTGGCGAGGATGCGAAGCCATGAAGGCGAGAAGGTCGAACTCCCGCGCAGTCAGATCCGTGATAACTCCATTCACAATCACCGTCCGGGAGGCAACCTCGATCTCGAGGCCGGGAAACCGCATCGCCGGCTGCGACGCCGTTTGCGTGGTACGCCGCAACACCGACCGCACCCTGGCGACGAGTTCTCTGGGCGAGAACGGCTTCACGACGTAGTCGTCGGCACCAAGCTCGAGGCCGAGCACCCGGTCGGCCTCTTCAGACCGGGCCGTGAGCATGATCACCGGAATCGATCTGATCTCTGAAAGCAAGTCGAAGCCCGAAGATCCGGGAAACATCACGTCCAGCACGATCAGGTCGGGCCGAGACTCTGCCAGGGCGGTACGGGCGGTGGCGGCATCGTGGGCCTGCTCGACCCGGAACCCGTCGCGCTCGAGGTAGGCAGCGACCACCTCACGGACGCGCACCTCGTCATCGACGACGAGGACGCGGCCACGGTTTTCGGTCATGAAGAGATCGTACGGCCGAAATCCCTCGACACCAGGCAAGACGTGACGAGTTTCTCGTTTGTTCATCTGTGTGTTCGCGGCAGTTCAGATCGGTCCTGGAACGTGGTGGACGGTGACAACAACAAGGAGGTTCACCATGCGACGCACTCTGATCGCAACGTTCGCGGCGATGATCGCCCTCGCCTTTGCAGTCCCGGCGCTGGCTGCACCCGGGAATGGTTCGGGTGGAGTCACCGGCCCGGCTTTCTACGTCGACGGTGAGCTGTACCGGACGGTGGTCACGCCCACCGACCTGTCGGGGACGGGCGCACCGCTGCACAGTTTCGACACGATCTATGCGATCCCCGCCCAGGACCACAATGTCGCAACCGCGGCACCCGGTGATGCCGGTTACAACGGTGGACGCTGGATGGTGCACCTGCTCGGTTTCAGTGACTACGACGCCGCCCTTGCCGCAGCCGATTCCAATGGAAGCGGCGACTTCGACTCGGCGGCAGAGGTGGAGACGGCAATGGACCTTGGCTTCGTAGCCACCAACACCGTTGTGGCTCAGTTCGAGTGCCCGGTGATACCGGTCCCCCGCGGCCGCGCCTGACCGAGACCAACAACACGACCGTTCGCTGCCGGGACCTC
>JBFJTO010000074.1:0-6926 GCA_041625295.1 Acidimicrobiia bacterium
CCGCGGGCCAATCAAGACCCTGAGTCCAGGAATCCGACACCCGGCGCGCCTGCGACTCCACCTCTTCGACAGTCCCCTGGATGTAAGCCCGAGCGCCTCGATCGGTTTCCAACACCGCGAGCGGGCGGTAGAGGCGATGCAGTGCCTGGGAAGCGTCTTCGAGCGGGACGGTCGCCGACGTCTCGGCGGCGGGCCACAGCTTGAGACATACCGAAGTGATCACTCCAAGCGAGCCGAATGACCCGGTGGCAAGGCGGGGAAGATCGAAACCGGTCACATTCTTGACGACCCGGCCCCCTCCCCTCACGATCCGACCGTCGCCCGTGGCAATCGTCACCTCGAGAACCCGATCTCGGGTGGGCCCGTATCGGAATCGCCGGAATCCGGAGACACCCGCGGCAACGACCCCGCCGATCGTGGCGTCGCCCGGCACCTCGGGAAGGACCGCGGTGCGACGATCCTCTGCCAGCATCGCCTCGATTGCGCCGACCCGAACGCCCGCCTCGACGACAAGCGTCAGGTCCTCGGGCTCGTAAGCAATCACGGCATCGAGTGCGCGCGTCGACACCACCATCGCCGGTTCGACCCGGTTCCCCAGACCCTGGTGAGTTCCCCCGCCCCACACGAGGACCGGCTGGCCCGACTCACCGGCATCATCGAGAATCGCCGCGAGTTCTTCTGGCGACGCCGGCGCCACGGTGGGCACTTTGAAAGGCGTGCCGACAACCCGGGTCACACCCACGTCCCTTCCGGCACCGGACGGCCGAAGTCATAACACCGCGAACCCGCGGGCAGGACCTTGAGGGGGTTGAAGAGTCCCTCACGGTCGAACGCCTCTTTGATCCGCGCCTGGGCGTCGAGGTCGTAGGGCGTGAACATCAGATGCATGAGGTCGCGCTTCTCCTTGCCGATGCCGTGTTCGCCGGACAGCGCTCCCCCATTGCGAACGCACAGAGCGACGATCTCGTCGGCGGCGGCGTGAACACGGTCCATCACTCCGGGCTCACCGGCGTCGAAACTCATCAGGGGGTGGAGGTTCCCGTCGCCGGCGTGGAAAACATTCATGAGCGTGATCCGGTGGCGATCGGCGATCTCGTAGATGGCGTTCATGGTTTCCACCAAGCGGGTCCTGGGGACCACCGTGTCCTGGAGGTAGTAATCGGGTGAAGACTGGGCAACGGCGCCAAACGCTGACTTGCGGCCCTTCCAGAGCACGGCCCGCTCCTCCTCCGACTGCGCCACCCGAACCTCCGCGGCATTGTGAGCGGAGGCGACCCGGCGGATCACCTCG
This sequence comes from Acidimicrobiia bacterium, assembly GCA_041625295.1. GTDB lineage: Bacteria > Actinomycetota > Acidimicrobiia > Spongiisociales > ZC4RG35 > JBFGRR01. The sequence continues at coordinate 1,292 of JBFJTO010000074.1, forward strand.
GCTTCGGCTGCCACACCTGCCGACTCTCCGGTCACTTCGACCAGCAGAATGGCGGCCGCTTCGACGGGAAGACCGGCGTGGAGCCAGTTCTCGACGGCAACCGTCATCCTCTGATCCATCATCTCGAGCGCGGCGGGCACGACCCCAGACCCGATGATTCCCGAAACCGTGGCAGCGGCGTCTTCGGTGGTGTCGAACACGATCAACAGCGTGCGCACATCGGGCGGGTTGGGAATGAGCCTGACCAGAACCCGGGTGATGATCCCGAGCGTCCCCTCCGAGCCGACCAAGACCCCGCGCAGGTCAAGGCCGATGGGGTCGGGAGCGGGGCCGCCCACCAAGATCACTTCACCGCCGGCAAGCACAACCTCGAGTCCCAGCACGTGGGCGACGGTGGAACCCTCGGCGAGGCAGTGAGGACCGCCGCTGTTGTTGGCCACGTTCCCGCCGATCGTCGATGCCGACTGGGACGACGGATCAGGGGCGAAGTGGTATCCGTGGGGAGAGGTCTGGCGGGAGAGGTCGAGGTTGATGACCCCGGGACCCACCCAGGCGGTGGCGCTATCAAGGTCGATGTCCTCGATGGCGTTCATCCGCATCGTGGACAGGGTGATCCCCCCTTTGAGGTCCACGGCGCCACCGGCCAGGCCGGTCCCGGCGCCTCTAGCGACGACGGGCACGGAGTGACGCTCGGCGATCTTGACTATGTCGACGACATGCGCCGTGGTCTCGGGGAGAACGATGACGTTGGTTTCTCCCTTGAAGACACCGGCGTCCTTGGCGTAGAGACGGCGTTCCAGCTTGCCGTCGAGGACGCGCTCCCGGCCCAGCGCGGCGACGAGATCGGCGACAAGCGTCATGTGCGGCAGCGTACCCGCCCGGTCGCCGACCCAGGGTTGCAGACAGGGTTATACGTGGACCAAAGACCACGGTCCAAGGCTTTTCCCACCGCCCGCCCACAGTTTCCACGAAATGGCGGAACGGTGGTATCGGCGTAGTGTGGCGGCCGTGGCACAGAGTCGGCCGGCAAGCGAAGACCTGGTGAGGAAGGCCTGGGAGAACGTCCGCTCACAATCGACTCCCGGTCCCACCCTCAAACCTCCAACGGACCTCCCCCAGGCCGACCCGCTCACCGCGTACCGGGCCGGCGAGCTTCCATCTGTTCCGCAGTCAACACGACCCGCGCCGGCCCCAACCAGACCGCCGAAATCAGCTCCGACGAGACAACGGCGGAACGCGCCTCCGCCACCAAGCGCAGTCCGCACGCTGACTCGTCTCATCCGGGTGGGAGTGGTCGCCGTGATCCTCTTTTCGATCGTGGGGAGCTTTCTGAACCGGGTCTCTGGAGGACCCGACCAGGTAGTTGAATCCACGGTGGTGACCGGGCCGATGACGGTCACCGATCATGTAGTGCTCGAGAATGATCAACAGGGGGGAATCGTGGTTGCTGCCGACGACATCGTCATCGACTGCAACGGGTTCTCGGTGATCGGCTCCGGTGAAAGCAACGGGATCACCGTCACCAACAGAACCGGAGTCCAGATCGTCAATTGCAACGTCAAGGGCTTCCAGGCAGGGATCCACATGACCGGCGGCTCGGGCAACGTCGTCAACGCGACAACGGTGTCGGGGAGCGTTGTCGGGATTCTCCTGGCCGACACCCGCGGAAGCACAGTCTCTGGATCGAGCCTGGTCGGCAACGGGACCGGGCTTGTGCTCACCGCAGGTTCCGCCGACAACTCGATCACCAACAACCTCGCATCCCAGAACGCCTCACAAGGGTTCATCTCGCTGGGCGACGCAGGAGCCAACAACCAATTCTCGTCGAACACCGCAGAGGGCAACGGTGGATATGGGTTCGTCGACGCCTCGGGCTTCTCACCGCTGGGCCGGTACCAAGACAACCTGTGCGACTCCAACGCCGCCACCTCGAACCCGAACCAGCTGTGCTCCCTGGCGGGATGATCACCACCAGCCCAACCATCCGGCGCGTACGCTGACCACATGACGACTCCCGCATCCAACAACACCCGCACCTGGCAGATCGTCGCTCACCTTTCGGCCCTGGCTTGGCTGATCGGGATCCCGGGAGTGGTGGGACCTCTCGTCGTCTGGCTCGCCCAACGTCAGGACCCCGACATCGAGCCCCACGCCAAAGCGGCGCTCAACTTCCACCTCTCCATGGTCATATACGGATTGGCGCTCGGAATCCTGGCACTCATCTTGCTGATATCGGTGGTCGGGATCCTGTTGCTTCCCCTGGTGGCGATCGCAGCCATCGGTCTCTTGGTGTGGACTCTGGTCGCCACCATCATCGGAGGCTCGAAGGCGTCGAACGGCGAGCTGTACCGATACCCGCTCAACCTCGACCTCATCAAGTGAACGGCCCGTGGCAGGAGCCCCCTCAGGGCCTGTCATGATGTGACCATGCCAGCGGACCACTCCTCGAATACACCCCAATTCGTGAGCAACAACGCGCGCTTCGCCGACGGATTCCGAGATCAGGACCTTCCCGTCGCACCCCGGCGGCGCGTTGCCGTGGTGACGTGCATGGACTCGAGGATGGACATCTTCGCCATTCTCGGCCTGGGCAACGGCGAAGCCCACGTGATCCGCAATGCCGGCGGGGTGGTGACCGACGATGTCATCCGATCGCTTTGTGTCTCCCAACGTGCCCTGGGAACCCGGGAGGTCGTGCTGGTACACCACACCGACTGTGGCCTTCAGAAGGTCACCGAGGACTCATTCAGGGCCGAACTCGAAGCCGAACTCGGCGTGAAACCGAGATGGACGCTCGAGTCGTTCACCGACCCCTACGCCGATGTCCGCCAGTCGATCAAACGCATCAACCTGTCACCGTTCATCGGCCACAAAGAGCACATCAGCGGCTTCGTCTACGACGTGACCACCGGTCTGCTGATCGAAGTCCCCGAAGACTGACGAGGCAACCCCCGACGGTCTAAGACGGGATCAACATCGGATATCGCAGATCCCAGATGTGATGGTCGAGCGCCGCCTCGATTTGGCCCGAAGTCATCGCAGGAGCCGCGCCGCTGCTCACCGCGTCGGCGGCAACCGCAGCGGCCACCCGGCGGGTGATCGAACGCAGATCTTCGATAGGTGGATACAGCCTTCCGGCCTCAATGTCGTCATCGCTGACCATTGCGGCCAGTTCGTCGGCGGCGGCAGCGAACATCGAGTCCGTGACCACTTTCGCCTTCGACACGATGGACCCAAGACCAACACCCGGGAACACGTAAACGTTGTTGCATTGGCTGACCGGCAACATCCGGGCACCAAAAGCAACCGGGTCGAACGGGCTGCCCGTGGCCATCAACGCCCGGCCATCGGTTGCCGTCACTATCTCGGTCGGAGTGGCCTCGCACTTGGAGGTCGGATTCGACAGTGCCATCACCAGCGGCTTTTCGGTGTGAGTCGCCAAGGTCTTGAGAACGGTTTCGTTGAACGACCCCGCCTGGCCGGTGGCGCCGATCAGAACCGTCGGCTGCATCTTGTCTATCACCGCGACCAAATCGTCTCCCGCCTCCAGCCCGCACTCGTTGGCCAAGTCGGCGGGACAAGCGACCGACCGTTTGTAGCCTTCGAGATCGGCACGGGCATCGGTGACAAGTCCGCGACTGTCGACGAGCACGACCCGACGGTGCAATTCGTCGCCGACGACCCCGGCCGCTTCCAACCCGTGGCGCAGCAGCCTGGCGATGCCAACTCCGGCAGCGCCTGCCCCGAAGAGCACGAAACGTTGCTCGGACAGCTTCTGGCCCAGAATCCGGCAATAGCTGAGGACACCGGCAGTTGTCACCGCAGCAGTCCCCTGAATGTCATCGTTGAACGACGGCAGCGACTCGCGGTATCGATCCAGAAGGGCGAAGGCGTTGGCCTTCTTGAAGTCCTCCCACTGCAAGAGCGCCTCGGGCCAACGATGCCGAACCGCGTCGATGAACTCGGCGACGAGCTCGTCGAACATCGCTCCCCTGACCCGGTTGCCCCTCCACCCCACATACAGGGGATCACTCAGAAGCTCGTCGTTGTCGGTTCCGAAATCGAGGCTGATGGGAAGCGTGTATGCGGGATGAATCCCGGCGCCAAGCGTGTACAACGCCAGCTTGCCGATGGGAATCACCATCCCGCCGGCACCCTGATCCCCGAGACCGAGAATTCGCTCGTTGTCGGTGACGACTATCAACCTGACGTCGTCGCTTCTCACATGTGAGAGAACCTGAAGCATCCGCCCCTTGTGGTTGGGGGTGATCCACAGACCGCGCCCACGCCTGAACAAATGGCTGAATTTGACTGCGGCCTCACCAACCGTCGGCGTGTAGACGATGGGAATCATCTCTGCGACGTTGTGGCCCATCACCTGATAGAACAACGCCTCGTTGCGATCCTGGAGCGACATCATCCCCACGTACTTCTCCAGAGGATTGTCACCTTTTACGAGGATGTGCTCATAAGCACGCTTGACCTGTTCGGATTCGGACGTGACCTGATGGGGCAACATCCCCTCGAGTCCGAACACCTGGCGTTCCGCATAGGTGAACGCCGTTCCCTTGTTGAGGAGCGGATCCAACAGCACCGACTGACCCCGCTCCTTGACCCCCTCGACTCTCCAACCATCGGAATGCACGACCCGATAGCGCATTAGAAACCCTTCCTACTGCTCAATCCCTATCGAACCGCGTTTCGCCCAGCCAGATCAAGAGGAAAACGCCGTCAAACGATCGCCATTCGGACCCACTTCGATTGGTGAAGTCCCTACAGCGTCGTCACGATTTCATCCGCTCAAACCGCAGGCAGATCGCTCCGTTTCGAGATCGGCACCGCCGAACCGGACCCTCTCGTACATCGCGATCTGGCGAAGCTGGGTGTCCGTGAGATGGTCGAAGGAGGGCATCGCCCCTTTCACCGGCGTGTTGGAGGCCCCGTAGGCATTCCCGACCTGGCTCTTCCACTTCAAAGAACCCAGCGAGATCCACGTCACATGGGTCGAACAGTCGGGAAAGGTCTCGAGGACGGCGGCGAGAGATGGCCCGATGCCGCCCTCGCCCTGCTTGCCGTGGCAGGCGGCGCAGGTCTGGTAGACGTCCTGCGCAGCTTTCCAATCCGGGTCGATAGTGCTGCTCTGGCCGCACGCGGCCAGAGCAGCTAGCACCACCAGAATCGACAGAACCCTCAGGCCGCCGATGTCACCACCTCGCGCCGGGTCAGGAACAGGTAGATGCCCAGGATCAGTGCCGCCCCCATCACCGGGGTGGAGATCCTCTTGATGATCGCCGAATCGGCCACCAGACCCACGAGGAACCCGGCCAGACCCAGGTTGACGCCCCATGCCGTCAGCCTGATCAACCCGTCGTGTGCGAATCTCACGGCCATGGTGCCAAAGAGCGCATTCGTCATGACGCCGATGAACATCGAATGGTCGAAGGCCAGCACCGCCCCGAGGTTGCCTTCACCTGTCTCGGGGTCGATCTGGCCGCTCAGGAACAACTGAACCACATACACCAGCAGGGCGATTCCTACGGCCACGTAGACGACGGACATTCTGGCAAACACACCAGATTCAGCGCCCTTCCAGGAGTTGGGCTTGAGGTGGCTCCACATCCGCACGATGAAGAGA
>JBFJTO010000075.1:0-6922 GCA_041625295.1 Acidimicrobiia bacterium
CGGCTCAAGGTCGATCCATCCTCCCGCTTCAACCGGAAGCTCATCGTCTTCATCCTCGAACCGCATCCGAAACACCTGTTCGAACCTGGTGCTGTGCGGCTGCGTCCACTGAGTCAAGCATCGGTTACAGGTGAGCACGGCCTCGGTTTCCGCCACCCCCGTGGCGATAATTCCGTCCGACAGCGAGTTGAGCACGAGCTCGACTGCCACGTCCCCATCGACCCGAGCGTCCGTCATCTCGATGGCCATCGGAACCGATGCCTTCTCGAGTCGAGTCTGTCCGGCAGGATTGAACAAGTCGGACACCTGAAACCTCAGTGTCATCCGATGGGAACCTCGGGAGGTGCCGGACGGGCCCGATGCAGCTCCTCACGGGCACCGTGGACCTTGGTCAGCAGACCGGCCAGTAATGACTCCGTCGACTCGAGCATGAGCTCCACCTCGTCCTCGGCCTCCAGCCTCATCCTCCGAGCCTCGCCCTCCGCCCTCCTGACAAGCGTGTTGGCTTCCTCCACGGCCTCGGCCAGGACATACGACTCCGAGACGAGGCGGCGGCTCTCCGATTTCGCCCTGTCGACGATGTCCTGGGCGCGCTCATTGGTTCTGGCGATGAATGCCTCGCGCTCGCGAACCATCCACCTCGCCGCCCGCAACTCGTCGGGGAGTTCGATGCGAAGTCTCTGGAGGAGATCGAGAAAGCGTTCTTTGTCTATGAGAACATTCGTCGATAGAGGCATCGACTTGGCCGACTCCAGATGGGCTATCGCTTCGTCGACCAGATCCTGCAACTCTCCGACCGACGTGCGGACGCGTGGGTCCTCATCCGTCATGGCAACCTCTCCTTGAGTGCTTTGAATACCGACGGGGGAACGAGTGCCTCGACATTGCCACCGAGGCGCGCCACCTCCCGTACCAGCGTGGACGATAAGAAGCTCCACTCAGGACTCGTGGGGATGAACATCGTGTCGACGCCGGCCAACGTCACGTTCATCTGGGCCATCTGAAGCTCATAGTCGAAATCCGTCACGGCCCGCAGGCCTTTCACCATCACATCCCCGCCCCTTGCGCGTGCAAAGTCGACGAGCAGGCCTGAGAAACTGGCGACTTCCACGGAGTCGAGATCTGCGAGAGCCTCCTCCATGAGGCGAACGCGTTCAGCCGCGCTGAAGAGCGGGGACTTGGACGGGTTGTGCACCACGGCAACGACCACCCGGTCGAAGAGATCGGCGGTCCGGCGAACCACATCGACGTGACCGTTGGTGGGAGGATCGAAGCTTCCTGGGCAAAGTGCTGCGGTCATGGTGCCTTCCTGTACCGGATGATTCTGGTGTCTCCGTAGCGACGCTCCGTGTCAATCGCGATTGCCACGGGTTGGGGCGTGACGTCAGACGATCGTCGCGACACGATCACTGTTGAACCGAATCGTAGGTGAGGCGCCAGCTCATCGAGTATCCCCGCCAAAGCGGCGCTCTCCATCGGCCAGGGCGGATCGACGAAGGCGAGGTCGAAATTCGTTTCCAACGTCTTCACGAAATTCTCGACGGGCCGTGAGTCGACGATCGACTCGATGCCAAGGCTGTCGATGTTCCTGCGCAGAGCCTTGAGAGCGGTACGGCCCGACTCCACGAACACGACGGACGAGGCACCACGACTCATTGCTTCGATCCCGAAGTTGCCGGACCCTGCGTACAGGTCGACTGTTTCGGCCGCCACGACGGCGTCTCCAAGCGACGAAAACACGGCCTCCTTGACACGATCGGCCACCGGGCGGGTGCCCCGTGTGTCCGGGGCCACCAGCCGACGGCCCTTGTAGATACCGGCAATCACCCTCATGGCGTCGACCGTAGCGATGCTGATGCTTGTTTCAGCTCACGAACAGCCACTCGACCTCATCTCCGAGCAGCGCCACTATCTCGTCACGCACCTGAGGGTTGGCTGCCAATTGAGGATCGGTGTCAACGAGGGAAAAGGCCTCGCGCCGGGCAGCCACAAGGGTTTCGAAGTCGCGGAGCAAGTCGGCAAGTTTCAGGTCGGCGACTCCGGATTGGCGAGTTCCAAAGACAGTCCCTTGACCCCGTATTCTCAAATCCTCCTCTGCCAGGCGAAAGCCATCGGTGGTTTCGATCATCGCCGAGATGCGCGCTTCGCCCTCGGGCGTGGTCGGATCGGCAAGCAGAACACAGGTCCCGCCGTGGAGCCCTCTCCCCACCCTCCCCCTGAGCTGATGAAGCTGGCTCAAGCCGAAGCGATCCGCGTCCTCGATCACCATCACCGTGGCATTCGCGACATCGATGCCGACCTCTATCACGGTGGTCGCCACCAGCACGTCGATTTCCCCCGCTCTGAACGCCCGCATCACGTCTGCTTTGTCCCGGGAGTGGAGCTGACCGTGGATCAAACCAAGTCGAAGGCCGTCCAGGACACCCTGCAACCGCTCGAACTCGGCGGTGGCGCTGGCAGCCTCGATCTTGTCGGAATCTTCGACCAGAGGACACACCACGAATGCCTGACGGTTGTCCGCCACCTCGGCGCGCACGATTTCCCAGGCCTCAGCCTGGCTTGCCGTCGGCAGCCAACGAGTCTGCGCGGGTGATCTTCCCGGCGGCATCTCGTCGATGATCGACACGTCGAGATCTCCATAGAGGGTCATCGACAGGGTCCTCGGGATCGGGGTCGCGGTCATTATCAGAAGATCCGGGTCGATCTCGCCCCCCTTCTCCTTGAGCAAAACGCGCTGCGCCACTCCGAACCGGTGTTGCTCATCGACCACGGCAACGCCCAAGCGCGCAAAGCGGACTCCTTCCTGAATCAAAGCGTGCGTTCCCACGACTAGGTCGACTTTGCCGTCGGCGATCCAGCCACCGACCTCCTCGCGTGTTGCCGCCGGAGCAAAGTTCGTGACCACCTGAGATGAGGTAAGCAACGCCATCCGCACCGTCCTTCGCAACCCGGGGGCGAACATCGATTGCATACCCAGGTTCTCGGTGGCCGGAGCCAGCCCGGCCGTCTCGAGAAGGCCGGAGACGCCCAGGAAGTGCTGACCTGCCAACACCTCCGTCGGGGCCATGATCGCCCCCTGCCATCCACCTTCAACACCTCGCAACAGTGCGGCCACCGCTACAACAGTCTTGCCAGAACCCACTTCGCCCTGGAGCAAGCGATGCATCGGGTACTCCGCAGACATGTCTCGCCTGATCTCGCCCAGAACCCGCTCCTGAGCCCCGGTCAACGAGTAGGGAAGATTGTCGATGAACTCGGAAACGATGACGCTCTCATCCACGTGGGCGACGCCATTCGAGTCGAGCATCTGGCGTCGTTTCTGGATGGCAAGAGCAACCTCGAGCCTGAAGAGTTCATCGAACACGAGGCGCCTCCTGGCCTCGTCGATGCGCCCGACCTCTTCGGGGAAGTGGATGTCCGAAAAGGCGTCATCCCGGCTCACCAGCGAGTGCCGCTCGACGATGTCAGCAGGAAGCGGATCAGGGATCGGCCGGGAACGCGTCAAGGCGTTGTACACGGCCCTTCTCATCCAACCCGGCGAGACCTCTCCCACCGAGGGATGAATGGGCACAACGCGCCCGGTGCGCAACGACTCTGTGCCGGCAGAGAGCACATCGACGTCGGGAGATTTCATCTGAGTGCGACCCCGAAATCGCTCGACCTTCCCGGATAGAGCCACCTCGGTGCCTGCGGCGAGCTGCCTCTCACGGAAAGCCTGGTTGAACCAGATCGCCTTCACCGGTCCGGTCCCATCGTTGATCGTCGCCTCGACGATCGTGAGACCGCGGCGGGGTCTTCTCACCGAAACGGACAGGACCTTGCCGATGACCGTCACTTCCGAGCCGACCGGTAGCAGCGCAACCGGTTCGACCCTGGATCGGTCGATGTAGCGCCGGGGTACATGCATGAGAAGGTCGGCGACGGTCTCAATGCCGGCCTTCTTGAGAGCAGCCCCGCGGCGCCCCTTGAGACCCGACACCTCCTCCACCGAGATTCCGGCGAGACGGGCGAGATCTGCCATCCCTATTCGAGCGACAGCAGGTAGGGATAGAGGGGTTGACCCCCATCGATGGTCTGGACTTCCAGGCCCGGCCGCATCTCCGACAGCCAGGCCTCGAGCGCCTTCACCGTCGCCAGCTGAGAATCGTCACCGAGATACAGGGTCAACAGCTCGGGATCGGGAGGAAGAATGGCAGCGACCAGTCCCCTGAGGGCCGTTTCCTGATCGCGGTCCGCGATGACGATGGTGCCATCGGCGATTCCCAACCACTCGCCCTTGCTGATCAAGCCGTAGTCGATCCTCGCGTCACGCACTGCCCGGGTCACTTCGCCGTCGATGACCGACGAGGCTGCGGCCGCCATGTCTTCGAGGGTACGTCGCACATTGTCTTCGTTGGGCTGGTAGCCGACCATGGCGGCTATCCCTTGTGACACGCTGCGTGTGGGCACCACGTACACGTTCTTGGTCGAGAGAGCGTCGATCTGTTCGGCGACAGGAACGATGTTCTTGTTGTTTGGCAGGACAACGACCCGCTGGGCAGGAACCGAGTCGATGACCCGCAACAACTCCTCGGTGGACGGGTTCATCGACTGTCCGCCGGAGACGATGCCCTGTGCGCCCAAATCGGCGAAGATCCGCACCAAACCGGCACCCGCGACAACGGCAACGATGCCGATGCCGGCATCCACAAACTCGGCCCTCGGTGTGAATCCGTCGCCATGCAGCCCTCGTTCGCCCGTCTGCTCCTTCAGGTCGGTGACCCTTATGTCTCTGGGTCGCCCGATGTCCACACCGGCCTCAATCGCCGAACCGATGTCGTCGGTGTGGATGTGGCAGTTCCACAGGCCGTTTCCGCCAACGACGACGATCGAGTCCCCCACTCGAGCCCACGACTCTCTGAACTCGTCGATATCGTCCTCGGCTTCGAGGAAGTACATGACCTCATAACGGAACCCCGACACCGACTCGGCATGGATGGCCTTCAAATCGGCGTGCGCCATCAAGACCTTCTCGGGAAGTTCGACCTCGGCGCCGGTGACGATTTCGAGAAACGATGCCAACAAGAGCAACAACCCGGCCCCGCCGGCGTCGACCACACCGGCTTGTTTCAAGGCCGGCAGCATGTCCTGGGTCCGGGCCAACGCTTCAACGGCACGGCTATAGACGCGGCGAAGCAGCGAGGCCAGGTCGTCACCAGCGGCGGTCCCGACCTCTCCCGCGGCCTCGGATGCTTCCCTCAGAACCGTGAGGATGGTTCCTTCCACGGGCTGCTGGACGGCCTGATAGGCGGCATCGGATGCGCACCCCAGGGCCGAGACGAGATCATCGACTCCCACGTCCTCGGCCTGCCGGAACGTGTCGGCGAGTCCCCGCAATATCTGCGACAGAATGATTCCGCTGTTGCCGCGCGCCCCCATCAGAGACCCGTGCGACATCCCATCGGCGACCTCCACCATCGACGACGCGCCGTCAAGGTGCTCGAGCACCGAACCAAGTGTGAGCGTCATGTTCGTCCCGGTGTCTCCATCGGGAACCGGGTAGACGTTCAGGCCGTTCAATGCATCGCGGTAGGTCGTGAGCCGCTCATGAAAGCGACCGATCACCCTCTTGATGTCATCTGAAACGAGTCTCATCTCCGGGGGCGAGTATATGGAGTCAACCCCGTCGGTGATTGGGACTACCTCGCAGCGGCCTGCTAGCCTCCCGGGCCGTTCCAGGAGTTTCGTCTTTATGCCATATCGTTGTGAAATCTGCGGCAAAGAGCCTGCCTTTGGGAAGACCGTGACCTTCTCGCACAAGCGAAATAACCGTCGCTGGCTCCCCAACATTCAGCGCGTGCGCGTGCGCCACGGGAGCAACACCCGCAGGGCCAGCGTGTGCACGTCGTGCATCCGGGCAGGCAAAGTCCAAAAAGCCTGACTTTCTGATGACAGCGCAGGGCTTCGTGAGAACTTACGACCCAACCACCGGTATCGGTGTCGTGGTCAGAGACGATGACAGCTCAGAGGTCTTCCTGCGGCCAGGCTCGCTGGCCGGATCCATTTTCCGCCTGGTGCGCCAAGGTCAGAGAATTGTCTTCGATGTCGTCGAAGAAGACGGAGCCATGTTCGCCTCCGGGGTGAGAGTGGGCCAGGAAGGCCAGTAGCCGGCGGCGGCACCGGCGACGCGACTCGGGTACGATCCGGCCAAGATCCCTAGGAGGACCAGTGGTTCAAGCGTACATTTTGATTCAAACCGAGGTTGGCAGGGCGGCCGTCGTCGCCGAAGAAGTCCGGGCCATTCCCGGTGTCTCCGCGGCCGACGATGTGACCGGTCCCTACGACGTCATCGTGAAAGCGTCGGCACCAGATGTCGACCAGCTCGGCAAGCTCGTGGTCGCCAAGGTCCAGGCCATCGAGGGAATCACCCGCACCCTCACCTGCCCGGTCGTCAACCTCTAGACCGCACTCAGCCCAGTTTCGAAGCAATCGACCCCGCATTTCGCAGGGCGGTACCGTCCGCGCCCCTAGTCGAGAAGTGGCGTGGCGAAGAGATCCCCGCCTCCTCGATGATCTCAGCCAGTAGTTGGGCGCGGGTCAGAGGCGGATCGATCCATAGGTAGGCGGCCAAGCTCCCCGGGATGGTGTTGATCTCGTTCACCCACAAGTCGCCACCCGACTCGAGGAAGTCGATTCGAGCCACCGACCGGACCCCGACCAGGTCGGCGACGACGCGGGCCATCCGCCGGAGCTCACCGTCGAGTTCGGCCGGTACATCCGCAGGCAGCCGCCGCGCCACCGCGCCACCCTCCCCCCACGCCAGGTATTTCTGTTCATATGAGTAGAGCCCGCTGCGAACGGGTTCTTCGATGGCCGATGTGGCAAACCCGGGAAAGGTCTTCACCGCCACTTGAAGATCGCGGCAACCGGTGAGGAAAGGCTC